>NZ_JCALCN010000029.1:0-47764 GCF_059812345.1 Mycobacterium sp. NGS59 | reverse complement strand
CTCGCCCAAGCCAGCCACGCTTACCAATATTTGGCGGTGTTCGACAAGGACAAAACCAAAGCCCTGTATCACGGCAAGCGCATCGCTTCGCCCGAGCAGCGGCTGGCGCTGCTGTCTAAAGAGCGGGGTTGCACCTGCCCGGGTTGCACGGTCAAGGGCTACTGGACCCAGGTCCATCATCTGGAGGGCTGGTTCGCCAAGCGCCGCACGCACATCGACGAGCTGACCCTGGCCTGCGGACCGCATAACCGCATGGTCGAACTACGCAAATACACCACCTGCAAAAACGCCCACGGCCAAACCGAATGGATCCCGCCCAAACATCTCGACCACGGCCGCCCCTACATCAACTGCATGCACCACCCCGAAAAACCACTCAAACCCGACGACGACGACGAACCGTAGGGTCAGAACGCGTCCGTCCGGGACACTAGTGTCCGTACCGCCTACTTCCAGGCGAACAGCGGTTGCTCGAGTTCGTCGACCGGGTCGTGCCTGCCTTCCAAACACCACCATCGAAGTTGCAACAGCACGGCGCCAGTCGGTGCGTGAATCAAGTCGTTACCCAACGGCATCTGGACCACCGGCCGCGGGCTCTCCGGGATCGAAATGAAGCGAGGGGAATCCGCGCGCAGTAGTTGATGCAACCCCACTCGGTATACGGCGACCACCTCCGCCGGCGCAGGCCGCAGATCGAGCCGGCCACCGCCCCAGATGACCACCGGGGTGATCACGTATCCCGACCGGGTCGGGTAGTCGTCGAGCAGGCCCAGCACGGCCGAGCCGGGCAGCGTGACGCCGACCTCCTCGTCCAGTTCACGGAGCGCGGCGTCGACGGCGGTTTCCCCCGGGTCCAGCCGACCACCCGGCAGCGCCCACTGCGCGGCATGCGACGAGAGACGAGATGTCCTGCGGCACAGGAGGAAAGCCGCACCGCCGGCTACGTCGACCATGTGTCCGTCAAGGCCGCCCGGCATTGGCCGGTCGGCGATCCAGTCGTCCACCGGCGCGGGGTCCACCCTGTCCTCGCCGGCCTCGGAATCGACGAGAACCACCGCTACCGCGGCATGCCGCTTCGTGGGGTCGGTCACCGCACGCCGCTCGTGCTGCGCCAGCCGGCCCCGAATCTGTTCACGCAGCGCGTCGTCGTAGCCGATGGTCACAGCTCGACCATAGGCCGCGCGACGACCAGCACGCACCCCGATGTGACTCGGCCAACATAGTTAGGGCGCTAACTATTGGCGTACTATGGGATACAAAGCAATTCCGAAACTCAGGAGCGATGATGGCTTCCGCGCGCCCGAACCTCTGGCAGTACCTCACGTACTCGTACGGCCGGCGTCTGCCCGACTCGATGCGCGAGTGGGTTGCCGACGACCTCGCCGGCCCGGGCGCCATCCGCCGGCACATGATCCGGGTCTCGATACCGCCCCTATTCGTCCTTGCGCCGTTGTGGCTGCTGCCGGCGTCGTTGTACGTGCACCTGGAGATGACGGCGCCGATCTACATCTGGAGCCTGCTGATCGCGTTCGCACTGAACAAGGTGTGGCGACGACACCGCCTGGCGCAGCACGGTCTGGATCCCAATCTGGTCGACGTACTGAAGCGGCAACGCGACGCGCACATCCACGAGGACTACGCACGCCGCTTCGGGCCGCGCCCGGAATCAGCAGAGTGGCAGGCGAACAGTAGCCCGTTCTAGTGCGAGGAGCCGCGACGATGCGCCGACAAACGGCCACGGCAATTGCCCCGGACATCGACCCCTTGTCGTTGGAGCGTCAAGTCTGCTTTGCGCTGGCCGTGACCAACCGCGCGGTGCTGGCGGTGTACCGTCCGTTGCTCGAGCCACTCGGACTGACCCATCCGCAATACCTGGTGATGCTGGCCCTGTGGGACAACGCCAAATCCGGCGGAGCGCCACTTTCGGTCAAAGACGTTGCCGCGCTGCTGCAAATGGATCCGGCGACCCTTTCACCGATGCTCAAACGGCTGCAGGCGCAGGGCTTGATCACCCGTACCCGCAGCGCCGCCGACGAGCGGACCACCCACATCGAGTTGACCCCGCAGGGGCGCAAGCTGCGTCGCCAGGCGCTGAAGGTTCCGCCGGCGGTGGTCGAACGGCTCGGTGTCGATCTTGCCGAACTCGAGCAGCTGCGTGAGGCGCTGACCAAGGTCAACGCCGCGGCCCTGGGGGTCGGCGCGCTCGACCTGCAGGGCGCATCCGGCGGCCGACCACGGGAAATACCGTAAGCCGTACAGTACGATCCTTTGGATGGCTGGCCATGTCGTCCACAAACCCACGTTCTGCCGGATCTGCGAGCCGTTGTGCGGCATGGTGGCCACCGTCGAGGACGGCAAGCTGGTGGCATTGCGTCCCGACAAAGACCATCCGCTGTCCGCCGGGTTCGCCTGCCAGAAGGGTATTGCGTTCGCCGAGGTCGTCAACGATCCCGACCGGGTGCAGACACCGTTGCGCCGCACCGAGACCGGGTTCGAGCCGGTGTCGTGGGACGACGCGCTCGACGACATCGCCACCCGCGTCGCGGCGATCCACCGCGCGCACGGCTCCGGCGCATTCGGCTGGTATTTAGGCAATCCGGCGGCATTCAGCTACTCGCACCTGTTCGCCGCGATGTCGTTCATCAAGGGCATCGGCCGGCACAGCCACTTCTTCACGTCGTCGTCGCAGGACACCAGCAGTCGGCTCATCGCCAGTCAACTGCTTTACGGATCGCCGATGTCGGTGCCGATCCCGGACCTGTCGCGAACCGACCTGCTGGTCATGATGGGAGCCAATCCCGTTGTCTCGCACGGTAGTTTCCTGACCGCCCCACGCATCAAAGACCGCATGCACGACATCGTCAAGCGCGGCGGCCGCGTGATCGTGGTCGACCCGCGCCGCTCGGAGACAGCCGCCCAGTTCGAATGGCTGGGCATCGTGCCGGACACCGACGCGTATCTGCTGCTCTCGCTGTTGGAAGTGATGTTCAGCGAGTCGCTCGTCGATCGCGCTGCGGTGACGGACTGCGCCGACGACGTGGCGTGGCTGGAACAGCAGTGCGCGCCGTTCACTCCGGAGCGCACCGAGCGGCACACCGGGATCGCGCCGGCGACGGTGCGCACGCTGGCCAGGACGCTGGCGTCCACGCCGCGGGCCGCGGTGTACGGGCGCCTCGGCACCTGCGTGGGCAGACAGGGCACCTTGACCACCTATCTGATCGATGCGGTGAACCTGGTCGCGGGCAACCTCGACCGTCCGGGTGGCAGCGTCTTCAGCACGCTCGGGATGCCGGGACAGAAGTGGACGCTGAAGTTGGCGGGCTGGTCGCTGCGCCGCACCTACCGCCGCAAACGCACCCGCGTCGGGGGTTTCGGCGCGGCCATCGGGGCGGAGCCCGCCGCGCTGATGGCGAAGGAGATCACCACGCCCGGCAATCGGCAGATCAAGGCGCTGTTCGTCGGGGCCGGCAACCCGGTGCTGTCGGTCCCCAATGGCGACGAATTGGAGCGCGCCGTTGCCGGTTTGGACCTGATGGTCGGGCTCGACCTGTATGTCAACGAGACGACGGCGCACTGCGACTACGTGCTGCCCGTCACCACGATGTACGAGCGCGACGACTTCGCCGTGACTTTTCAGACGTTCCAGGCCACGCCATTCCGTCAGGTCACCGAGGCGGTCGTGGAGCCGGTGGGCCAGGCGCGCACCGAGTGGGACATCATCACCGATCTGATCGCCCGAATGGCCACCCGCACACCCGTGTTCGCAGCGCTGTCCGGGTTGCGGCGCGTGCTCGCCGCGACGGGCAGAAGTATGCAGCCCAGGCCGGTGGTCGACCTGATGATCCGGATGTCCGAAGGGGGCGACCGATTCGGTATCCGGCGCGGCGGGTTGACCTTCCGCCGGCTGTCCGGCCGTCATCCGCACGGGGTCGTCGTCGCACCGCACCTCCGAACCGGTCTGCTGAGCGAGGTGGTTGCATACTTCGACGGACGAATCAAGCTGCGGCACAACGCGATCGCGCAGGAGATCACTGCGCTGTCGAATCGGGTTGCCCCGGTGGAGTACCCGTTGCGGATGATCGGCATGCGCGAATCGCGTTCGGAGAACTCATGGCTGCACAATTCTCCACTGTTGATGCGCGGCAACCGTTCTCACACCGCGTTGATGCACGCCGACGACGCCGCGCAGCGCGACGTCGTCGACGGGGACACGGTCACGGTGCGCTCGCCGTACGGGCAGATCACCATCGCGGTGGCGTTGAGCACCGATCTTGTCCGCGGAACCGTCGCCATTCCCCACGGGTGGGGCCACAAGGGCACCGGCAGATGGCAATTGGCCAACCGGGCCGGCGGTGCGAACGTGAATCAGCTGACGTCCAGCGCCCCCGAGGACCTGGAGGCGCTGGCCGGCATGTCCTGGCTGACCGGGGTGCCGGTCGAGGTGGACGGGGCCGGCTTCGCCAACGGATCTCGGTAGCAGCGGCTCAGCCGGCGGGCGCCGAAACCGCCTCTCCCGTCCCGGAGAAACCCGCCGCGTCGCGCAACTCGGCAAAGGCGGCGACGAACGCGTCGGTCACCTCGTGGGTGTCGTCCAGCGTCGTGTCGTCGCTCAGAACCGCGACGCTGAGTTGGTCGACATAACTCCAGACGGTGATGTTCAGCGCGGCGCCCGCGGCCAGCGGTCCCACCGAATAGAACTCGGTCACCACGGCACCGGCGACGTGGCCCCGTTCGCGGGGGCCGGGGACGTTGGAGACGATCAGGTTGAACAGTTGGTTGGGCGCCTCCCGCCGCGACATCCACCCGAACGTCGCGCGGGTGAGTGTCGGCGGCACGAACTCCAGCCACCGACCGACCAGGGTCGGGCCGAGCAGTTGGTGATCCTCCTTCGCGATGCGCGTCGAGGTCCGGATCAGCCGCAACCGCTCCATCGGGTCCTCGACCTGCACCGGCAGCGACACCAGCATCGTCGCCAACGCGTTGCCGGTGATCCGGTCCGGCGAGGTGTCGGTGGCCGTGGGAATCGAGGCGACCAGCGGCCGCTGAGCGGATTCGCCGTGGTTCAGCAGCACCCGCCGCATCGCACCTGCCGTGACGGTCAGCACCAGATCGTTGATGGTCACTTCGAGCTTCTTGCTGACCGCCTTGACGTCGGCCAACGGCAGCGCGGCGCTGGCGAAAGTCCGTCCCGGCGAGAGCTTGTGGTTGAGGAAGCTGGGTGCCGGATCGAACCGGTCGGCCAGTTCCGGCTCCCGCAGACGCTGACGCGCCCGGCGCTGCAATCGGTAGGCGCCGATCACGCCGTCGCGGACCGCCGACGGCAACGTCCGGATCCGGCTCGCGTGGTCGCGGGCCGCGAACCGCGCGACATCCCCGGTGGTCGGGTGCGGCACCCCCGGTTGCGCCCGTCGCGCCGGGTCGGCGCCGGGGTCCTCCATCGTCCGGGCCATCAGATTGGCCGAGGCGACACCGTCGGCCAGCACGTGATGGACCTTGCCGATCACCGCGACGCGACGGTCGGCCAGACCTTCGGCGTAATAGAACTGCCACAGCGGGCGGCTGCGGTCCAGCGGTGAACTGGCGATCGCGCCGATCACCGCGTCGAGTTCGCGGCGGCCGCCCGGGGCGGGCACCTGCACGTGTTGCAGGTGATAGTCCAGGTCCAGTGGGGCGTCTTCGTGCCAGATCGGGCGATGGAACCGCAACGGCGCCGCCACCATCTGGTAGCGCATCGGCTCGAGCACCGGCAGTCGGTCCCGGAACACCTCGCGGAACGCCTCGAACGTCGCCTTGCCCTGGAACTCGGAGGTGTCGACGACCGCCACCTTCAGCGTGTGCTGGTGGACGTTCGGCGTCTCGCTGGCCAGCATGAACACGTCCCAACCACTGAGTCGCTTCACCGCCGCTCCTCTCAGCGAACGCGTCGGGCTACGGGACTGCCCGCCTGCCATCGTGGCACGCGGGCAACCGGCGGTGTACCGATTCGACCGCTTGGCTGACCCCGGCGACGAATGCCGTCGGCGCGAAGGTGCACCCGGCGTGCCCGGCGTCGATCTCGATCGCTTCCGCGTCCGGGATCTGGTCGGCCAGCCACTGCTGCCGACGGACGCCGAAGGCACGATCCTTCATGGTCACGACCACCGCGGTCGGCACGTCGATGTCGGCCACCCAGGACGTCGAGTCGAACCGGACCACTTCGGCGACGGCGCGGGTGATGCCGCCCGGCGACGTGGCGCGGAACTGACCCAGCACCCACTGGTGGTCCGGCAGCAGACCGCGGCTCACCGCTGCGGCGGGCTCGCAGCGCCGCGGCGCCGGGGTGAGTGACTCGATGAGGGCTGCGAACAGGCCGGTGGCCACCCGTTCGTAGGCGGCGCGACTGACCGCGGCCGCGGCGGCGCACAGCACCAGCCCGTCGACCCGCTCGCGGTGGCGCCGCCAGACCAGTTGGGCCACCAGGGATCCCATCGAGTACCCGACCGGCACGAAGGAGTCGATCTCCAGGACGTCGGCCAGCGCGGCGACGTCGTCGGCGCAGTCTTCCAGCAGCATCCGTGGCGGCGAGATCCCTTGTCCGTGGCAGCGCTGGTCGAATACCACCACGCGACCGAATTCGCGGATCACGTCCAGCGCGGGATACCACGTCATCATCCCGGTGCAGGCGAGCGAGTGCAGCAGCACGAAGGTCGGGCCGTCGGAGGGACCCGAATCGAAGACATACGTGCTGCCCCGGCCAGGGAGGTCCACGACCGCGCCGGCCGGGAGCTGACCGACGGGAGCCACCGCGGGCACCTTCGGAAACCGCATCATGGGGGACTCCACCGCAAGCTGTCGATGGGTAATTAGAACACGTTTCAGTTTCCGCCCGGCGCGGTGGCCGGTCAGCGGCGGTTGTGATCGCTACCCGATCGATACCTCGAGTGCCTCGTCCATCGGATAGGCGTCGATCAGCTGCGCCACCACGTAGTCGGTCAGAGTGCCGCGTTCCCCGTCGGCCACTTCGAACAGCAGGTCGTCGCCGAGCGGCGCCAGCATGCGTGACTTCAACCCGGCCGCCGTTATCAGCTGGTCGACGTTGATCATCGCCAGCTTGACCAAGTCGGCGACGCTGCCCTCGACGGACATCTGCACGGCGTCGCGCTCGGCGGCCAGCCGCAACCGGTGGACGCTGCTGGACAGGTCGGGCAGATACCGCCGGCGGCCCAGCAGTGTGGACGCGTACCCCGTCCGGCGCGCGTCCTCGACGAGTTCGCGGTGACCAGCCCCGGCGGTCATGTGGTCGATGATCCGCCTCTCGATGTCGCGGTAGCCCACCGTCATCAGCTGGTAGCCGTCCGCCGCGACCAGCGCGGCGCGCAGCTCGAGTCCCAGAGCCGGCCGCGACCACGCCAGCCGACCAGTCACGGCGCCGGTCGGGACCAGGATGGGATGGATGCGCCCGTCCGGGCCAATCGATTGCGGCAATTCATCACCGGCCACCCTTGCCTGATCCACCGCAATGCCCGTGGTCTCCAGCCGTGCCAGCACCCCGGCGGCCGGCAGCTCCACCCGTCCCAGCAGGGATGAGGCGTCGATTCGCGCCAATTCTTCGTCGAGCACATCGGCCAGGTCCAGGACTGCGCAGGTCCGCAGGATCAGCGCCTGCATTGCCGGCTCGCTGGCCGAAAAGTGTTGTTCTGCAACGGCTTCGGCGGGCAACGCGCAACGCATATGACGCACCAGGAGGTCGTTGAGCGACCACCGCCGCTGCTCGGGCCGCAACAAGTGCGCCGCCAGCAGCGTGTCGGAGGTGACCCCGCGCAGCGTCCAGCCGCGACCCGCCAGCGCATGCATGGTCGCCTTCACGTCGTGCACCGCCTTGGGTGGGCCCGGATCGGCCAGCCACGACGCCAATGCTGCTTCGTCGTCGGCGATCAGCGCCGCGATGTCGATAGAGCGGCCGTCGCCGTCTGCGGCAACAATCGCCAGCGCCTGGTCGCCGACGACGGCGAGGCCGAACCGATTGCCCAGACTGTGCTCGGCCAACCACGCGGCGAGCTCACCGGCGCGCAACGCCCGCCCGCGTACGTCGAAACCACCCGGCACGGTGAACAATTTTGGTGGCTGACCCGGCGCGGTCGCGACCCGGGTGTGTACGCGTGAACGCGGCGAACCTGAGCCGCTGCAGTACGGTTTGGGATCCCCAACCGTCGGCCCTAGCTACAGCAACCGCGATCGCCACCGCCCGCGTCGGCTCCCCGGTGATCGTCCGTGATGTCAGGCCCAGCGCATCGGCGTCACAGCGCTGGTCGCCCGCGCCGCCAACTGCTCGTACTGGTGCACCAGCACGCTCTTGCCCTGCACCGTGATCCAGCCGTAGTCGCCGAATTCCAGCAGCACCTTGTTCGCCGTCTCGCGGGAGGTGCCGGCCAGCTGGGCGATCTCTTCCTGCGACAGTCCGTGGTCCAGCCGCCAGGAGGTACCCACTCGCACCCCGAATCGCTTGGTGAGCAGCACCAGTTGTTGGGCGACCCGTCCGGGCACGTCGTTGAAGACGAGATCCGAAACGGTGTTGTTGGTACGGCGGATCCGGCGGGCCAACAGCCGCAGCAGCTGGTCGGCGACCTCCGGGCGCCCGTCGAGCCAGGCACGCATCGTGTCGCCCTCCATCACCGCCGCGCGGACCCGGGTCAGCGCCACAGCGGTGGAGGAACGCGGTGCGGGATCGAAGACCGAGAGTTCGCCCAGCATGTCGGACGGGCCGAGCAAGGTGATCAGCGTCTGCCGGCCGTCGCGGCCCTTGCAGCCGATCTTCACCTTGCCCTCGGCGATGATGTAGAGGCAGTCGCCGGCCTGACCTTCGACGAAGATCGTCTGCCGACGGGCGAACGTCACCATCGGTAGCGACTTCGCGAGCTCACTGAGCACACCCCGGTCCACGCCGTGGAACAACCCGGCCCGCGCCACATTGTCGTCCAGGTCGTCCACCAGACCCTGCCTCTCGTGTAGTGCGCAATGATCATACAGCACGACTAGACGACTTGTCTGACTTGTCTAGTCGCGGCCGCTTGCCAGGTCCCTGCGCGGCTCTGGTGTCGTTCCAAACCCCATCGGGGACTGCAGCCGTGCGGGCGGCAGGTGCTCCGTAGGCTGCATGAGGAGACGATGGAGGTTGCTGTGGCAGGTTCGAAGGCTGGCCAGATCCCGTTGGTGGACTATCTGGTGCTCGACGACGGCGAGCCGCACCTCGTCGCGCAGGAATGCACCACCTGCGGCGCCCGGTTCTTCGACCGACGCAACGCCTGCGCCGCGTGCTTCGCCACCGAGTTCACCACGGTTCCCGTCGCGACCGAGGGCACGGTGCGCACCTTCACGATCGTCACGTTCGCTGCGCCCGGGATCCCCACCCCGTTCGTGGCCTCGGTGGTGGACTGTGACGGCACCCAGGTCCGCGCCAATCTCATCAACGTCGAGCCCGACCCCGAGCATGTCCGCGACGGGATGAAAGTGCGGCTGGCCACGTATCCGCTGGGCACCGACTCCGAAGGCACCGAGGCGATCGGGTTCGGGTTCGAACCCGCGACCTGAGACGCCGCTCAATCCAACGCAAGGAGCAACGATATGGGCGCCAGCGACGAGATCTGGATCCTTGGCATCAAGATGACCAAGTTCGGCAAGCACCCGGACTCCGACACCGTCGACTTGGCCGCCGAGGCCGCGACCGGCGCGCTTGCCGACGCGGGTCTGACGATGGCCGACATCGGCGTGCTCGCCGCCGGGAATCTGATGGCGGCCAACGCCGGAATCGGGCAGCAACTACAGAAGCAGATCGGTCAGACCGGCATCCCGGTCTACAACGTGGCCAACGCGTGCGCGACCGGCGCCACCGCGTTGCGGACCGCGATCATGGCCGTGAAGGCGGGCGAGGTCAAGTACGGAATGGCCGTCGGCGTGGAGAAACTGTCCGGTGCCGGATTGCTGGGCGGGGGCGGCAAGAAGAAGAGCGACGCCGACGTCTGGGCGCCCAAGGGCCGCTACGGCGCGGTCGCGCCGGTCGACGGGCGGATCGGCACCGAGGCCATGCCCGGCGTCTTCGCCCAGATCGGCACCGAGTACGGCCACAAGTACGGCGGGACGAGCTTCGAGTTGTTCGCCAGGATCAGCGAGAAGAACCACGCGCACTCAACGCTGAACCCGTTGGCCGCCTACCAGAAGCGCTTCACCCTCGACCAGATCATGAACGACGTGATGATCGCCTACCCGAACACGCGGGCGATGTGTTCGGCCAACTGTGACGGCGCCGCCGCCGCGATCGTGTGCAACGGCAAGACGCTGAAGTCGCTGTCGCTGGAACAGCGTCGCCGCGCGGTGAAGGTGTCGGCGTCGGTGCTGACCACCGACCCCTTCGAAGACGGCTGCCAGGTGTTGCCGAATGTCAACACGCTGACCCGCAACGCCGCGATGACCGCCTATGACCAGGCCGGCATCGGACCGGCCGACCTCGACCTGGTCGAGCTGCACGACTGCTTCGCGACCGCCGAGCTGGTGCATTACGACAACCTCATGCTGTGCGAAGAGGGCGGTGCCGCCGACTTTTTCAACACCGGTGCCACGTGGCGCGACGGTTCCACGCCGGTGAATGTCTCCGGCGGGCTGCAGTCCAAGGGCCATCCCATCGCGGCCACCGGCATCGCCAACATCTGGGAGGTCTGCCACCATCTGCGCGGCGAGGCCGGGGACCGTCAGATCGAGAACGCCAAGGTGGGGTTGGCGCACGTGATCGGACTGGGCTCGGCGTGCGGGGTGCACGTGTTGGAGAAGTCGGCCGTTTAACCCCGGTCGGGTGAGACCGGCGCTGCCCGGACTTCGTGCGTAATCTCGAAAAGAGCCCCGACGACGAAAGATTCACACACTATGCAGGCAACGGTGACCCCTGAAGCCGAGAACGCCATCACCGAGATCGCGCAGCGCCACGGCCTGTCCCGCGAAGCGGTGCTGGCGATGCTGTTCGCCATTCACACCGGCGGGGGCACGATGGCACAGTTCTCCATCCCCGAACTCGGCGGTTCCGGGCAGTGGATGCGGGGCGGGATGACGATGGTCGGCAACATGTTCGACAACGCACTCAAGGCACGCGTCGACGCGCTGTGCAACGAACTGACCCAGCTGATGGCCACCACCCCCGTTTTCCGCAACGCGAGCAACGCGACCAGCGGATCCCAGCCCCACTCCCAATCGCAATTCCAAGGCGCCGGACCGTCCGCCGGCTTCACCTCCGCCAACTGGTGGCCCGCGGACCTCGGCGTGCCGAGCGCAACCGGCGGACAGAACGACGCCCGCTACGCGGTGTTCCCGAACACCCGCCGGCTGGCGATCCAGATCAACGGCGTCACAAAGGTTTTCGACACCGGCGAACACCAGATCAACGGTGTGCAGCAACAGCAGGGCGGCGGCTACGGTTCGGTGTACTTCACCAGCCAGATCGGCACCTTCGACGTATCCAGCCTGCGTGAACTCGGTGCGCATCAGGTGGCGGAAACCCCGGCCGCCGCGCCCGCCCCGCACTCCCAGCCGGTGTCCGCGCCGCCGGCGGGGGCGCCCGACGATTCAGCGGGCATCGTGGCGGCCATCGAGTCGCTGGCCGGGCTGCATCAGCGCGGCATCCTCTCCGACGAGGAGTTCGCCGCGAAGAAGGCGGAGTTGCTCGCCCGACTCTGAGGTGGGGCGTGGCGCGCCATCACTGCTCGTGGGAATAGCGCCACCGCGACACTGCGTTTGAAACCCGCATGAAGAAATTCTCGGATGCCGAACGTCAGCAGTTCCTCGCCGACAAGCACGTCGCCGTGCTGTCCGTCGACGCCGCCGATGGCCGGCCGCCGGCCAGCGCCCCGATCTGGTACGACTACACGCCGGGCGGGAACATCCGGATCACCACCGGTCCGGCGACCCGCAAAGCCAGGCTCATCGAGCGGGCCGGTGCGGTGACACTGGTTGTGCAGCGGGAGGAACCGCCGTACCAGTACGTGGTGGTGGAGGGCTCCGTCGTCGAGACCACCGCACCCGCCCCGGCGGACGTGCAAGAAGAGATCGCCGTCCGCTACCTCGGTGAGGAAGCGGGACGCGCCTTCGCCCGGCAACTCGACGGCCAGGACACCGTGCTGCTCACCATCCGGCCCGAGCGCTGGCTCACCGCCGATTTCTCCGACGAGCTCTGAAACGCGGATTTACCGCGCGCGCAATACGGTTCGTCGACAAGCGGGGTGTGAGACGACGGCGGCCGGGTATACCTGCCGCGTGTTCGCATCCGCGCTGTTGAGCGCCGACGATGGCCGGTGACGGTGGGCGCCGGACCATCCCCGATGACCTGCGCCGGGTGGCCGCTGCACACGGGGTGGCAACCAGCTATCGCAACGAGCGCCGTGAACCGGTCGAAGTAGACCCCGATGTCGTGATCCGGGTGCTGGGACTGCTCGACGTCGAGGCCGGCACCGAAACCGACCGGCGACGTGAGCTGACCCGGCTCGCCGAACTCGACAAGGCCGGCACACTGGCACCGACGGTCGCGGTGCGTCTGACCGGGCGACCGCATCCGATGCCCGGCGCGGCCCTGCTGGAGGCCGAAGACGGCAGCCGCAGCGAGGTGCGCGACGAGTTACCGGCCGAGCTGCAGCCCGGCTGGTACCGGCTGCACACTCTCGACGGCCAGCAGGCCACGCTGGTGGCGGCGCCCCCCGGAGTGCCTCCGACGCCGGACACGTGGGGCTGGATGCTGCAGCTCTACGCGCTGCGCTCGGCTCGTTCGTGGGGGATCGGTGACCTGGGTGACCTGCGGGATTTCGTGGAGTGGACCGCGACTGAGCACGGGGCCGGCGCGGTGCTGCTCAACCCGCTGCACGCGCCCGGCCCGACGCATCCGGTGCAGCCCTCCCCGTACACCCCGTCGAGTCGCCGGTTCGCAAACCCGTTGGCGCTGCGCATCGAAGACCTCGATGCGTACCGGCGCGCCGATCCGGACACCCGGAGCGAGGTGGATGCGCTTCGGGTATCGGCGAGCACTCCGCGCATCGACCACGATTTGGTCTGGGCGGCCAAACGGGCTGCGCTGGAGTTGTTGTGGCGCTCGGAGGGCAGGCCCGGTCCGGGAGAGGGCGCAGCGTCGGGACTGACCGACTGGGCCACCTATTGCGCGCTGGCCGAGCGGCACGGCGGCCGATGGACCCGGTGGCCAGAACCGTTGCGCGACGTCGCGAGCGCGGCGGTCGGGGCGGCGCGCCGAGAGCTGGCGCCCAGGGTCGCGTTCCACGCGTGGGTGCAACAGCGCTGCGCCGAGCAGCTGACCGCGGTGCGCCGGGCAGCCCGCGACGCCGGCATGACGCTGGGCGTGCTGCACGATCTCGCGGTTGGAGTCGACCCCGAAGGCGCCGACGCTTGGGCGCTGGCCGACGTACTCGCGACGGGGGTGAGCGTGGGGGCGCCGCCGGACAATTTCACTCCGCGCGGCCAGGACTGGGGCCTGCCGCCGTGGCGGCCCGACCGTCTCGCCGCCACCGGCTACGCGGCGATGCGGGAGATGGTGCGGGCTGTCCTCGCCCACGCCGACGGGCTGCGGATAGACCATGTTGCCGGCCTGTGGCGGCTGTGGTGGATCCCGCCGGGCGACGGCCCGGACCGTGGGACCTATGTGCACTACGACGCCGACGTGATGCTGGCCGTCCTGGCCCTGGAAGCGCACCGCGCCGGGGCCACCGTGGTGGGCGAGGACCTGGGCACCGTCGAACCGGAAGTCACCGAAGCCCTTGCGGCTAACGGGATGTTGGGCTGTGCGGTGTCCTGGTTCACCCGGGACCAGTCCGCCCCGGACGAGCCGCTGCTGCCGGCGGCGCGCTGGCCCGCGCGGGCTGCCGCCACCCTCTCCACGCACGACTTACCCACGGCGGCAGGGTTTCTCAGCGGCGAACACGTGCGGGCGCGCGCCGAACTCGGCTTGCTCGACGATGTACCGGCCGAACGGTCCGGCGCGGAGAAGGAACGGACGGAATGGCTGGCGCTGCTGCGCTCCGAAGGGCTGCTCGACGAGACGACCGAGCCCGACGACAACGCGATAATCGTTGCGATGCATCGTTTTCTGGCAGCAACTCCGAGCCGGCTGAAGTTGATTTCGCCGTACGACGTATTGGGCGAGACGCGTCAACCGAATCTGCCGGGCACGGTGGACGAGTATCCGAACTGGCGGTTGCCGCTGCCGCAGACTCTGGAACAACTGCGTGACGACGACAGGGTGGCCGAGACGATCGCCGTCTTCCGCGCGGCCGCCGGCGGTTGATGCTCACGCGTGACGCAGCGCCGACAACTCATCGGCGCGGCGGCAACACGGGAGTCACCAACTCACCGCTGGCCAGGTAACTGTCCAGGTTGCGGATTGCCAGCAGCGCCATCGCTTTGCGGGTGCGTGCCGTGGCACTGCCGATGTGCGGGAACAGCACCACGTTGTCCAGGTCGAACAGTTCGGCCGGGACGTTCGGTTCGTCGGCGAAGACGTCCAGCCCGGCGCCGCCGAGGCCGCCGGCGGTGAGCAGCGCGACCAACGCATCCTCGTCGACGACGCTGCCGCGGGCGATGTTGACCAGGTAGCCGTCGGGGCCCAGCGCTTCGAGCACGCGCCGGTCCACCAGGTTGCGGGTGTCGTGACCGCCCGTCGTGGCCACGACCAGCACGTCGACCGACTCGGCCAGTTGCACCGGCGACTCGGTGTAGCGATACGGCGAGCCGTCGACTCGACGGCGATTGTGGTAGGCGATGGCGCAACCGAATCCCTGCAGCCGGGACGCGATCGCCGAGCCGATCCGGCCCAGGCCCAGGATCCCGATCCGCAGCCCGCTGACATCCGTGGCGTAGCGGAACGGGCCTTCGTCGGTCCACCGGCCGGCCCGCACATAGCGGTCGGCGGCGCCGAATCGGCGCACCGACATCAGGATCAAGCCCAACGCCGTGTCGGCGACGGTGTCGGAAAGCACGTCCGGGGTGTTGCTCACCCCGATGCCGAGCCGCTCGGCCGCCGCCAGATCGATCGAGTCGACCCCGGCGCCGTTGTTGACGATGACCTCCAGACCGGGCAGCGCGGCCATGGTTTCGGCGTCCACACCGGGCGGTCCCGAGGTCACCACGATGCGGACCTCGGCCGCGCGCTGCACCAGGCACTGGGCACGGCCCGGTCCGTCGGGAAGCTTCGGCAACTCGTAGCGTGCGGCCAGTTCCGCTGCGAAGGTTCGCTCCAACTCACCGATTTGCAGGACATCGTTCAGCTTTCGCGCCGTCACGCGTCCATCATCACTCAACGCGGCGCGCTGCCCACCGTCTCCTCGACCGGACGGACGAATTCGGTGCCCAGCGTGATGGTCTTCTCGGCCTTCGGGTACCACCCTTGCGGGGCGTACTGGCTGGTGTGCAGGTAACACTGGACGCGCACCTCGCGGCTTCCCGGGATGAACGTCAACAACCTGCTGATCGGTAGCGTGGTGATCGGCATGTGGTAGCGGCTGAGCGATGCGGCGTTGAGAAACCAAGTGCCCCACCGTTGTTCGATGTGGGTTTTGCCGCCGAAATTGTCGTCGGGGTGGGTGTGGGTGTGGCCGGCTATCCACAACGCCACCCGGCCCGGGTGTTGGGCCAGAAACTGTTCGAACGCACCGGAGTCCGGTTGGCTGTCGACCCAGTAGAGGTAGGACGCGCCCTGCGGAGTGCCCTGCTCGAATGGTCGATGGTAGTGCTCGCACCATCGGCCGTCCGCGTCCTTGCGCACGCCCTCCCACTCGCCGGAAGCCACCGTGGTGTCCTTCAGCACATAGTGGTGCACGGTGACGATGATCGCGTCCCGGTTGCTCAGCACCATGTGTTTCCACCAGCGGAAGGTCTCGCCGGTGACGACCCCGCCGGGATTGCCGCCCAGGGTGCCGCGCCCGACCGTCTGGGTGGGTTCGTTGCGGTCGCTGAGCATCAAGAAAAGCAGGTTGCCGACGCGGAAGGAGTAGTGGTGCCATGTCCCGCGCACCGGGTAGCGCCGGGCCGACGGGTCTACACCGGAATAGGCCGTGTGCTGCCCCAGCGGGTCGACCCATTTCTGCCACCACCAGGCTTCGGGTTCGTCGAGCCCACTGCGGTCGTGGTTGCCGCACACACTGAAGATGTCCTCGCGCCGGTGCCGACGCAGAAACCCGAACTGCCGCCGCAGTTCCCGGCCTTCGGCGTCGTCGGGCAGGTGGTGATGCGCCCCGGACATGTCACCGGCGTCGATCGCGATGTCCCAGTCGAACGGTGGCCCACCTTCGTTGCCGCCGTGCTCCGACTGCGAGATCGCCTCGGCCAGGCTGTCTCTACCGTGCTCCTTGTCGGTTCCGACATGCGCGTCGCCGAACGCCCAAATCCTGAACGGCTCAGCCATACTCGGCCTCCAGCAGTCCCCAGCGGCGGCGGATGCGCCGGTCGGCGGCGGCGAACGCGGCATCCATCACGATGCCGATCAGCAGGATGACGATCATGATGGCGATTGCCGACGGCATGTCGGTCATGTTCTGCGCATTCTCCAGGAGCACCCCGATCGAGGCGGTGTTGTTCACCAAGACCACCAGTTCGCCGGCCATCAGGCTGCGCCAGGCGAAGGCCCAGCCCTGGCGCAAACCGCTGACGAACATGGGCAGCGATGCGGGCAGAATCACGTGCCGGTACAGCGCGAACCGTTGCAGGTTCATGGTTTTCGCGGCCCTCAACAACAGCGGGGGGATGTGGTCGGCGCCGGTGATCACGCCGATGGCCACCGACGGCGCCGCCCCGATGACGATCACGAACAGGATCGCCGAGGTGTGCAGACCGAAGAAGATGATGGCGAACGGAAACCAGGCGATGGCCGGCATGGTTTGCAGACTGGTGACGACCGGGCCGAAGGCGCTGCGCGCCAACCCGTTCCGTGAAATCGCGGCACCGGCAACGGCCCCAATGACCACCGCCAGAGCGAATCCGACCAGCGCGCGGTTCATCGTCGTCCAGATAGCCTCCCAGAGCAGCGGCTCCTGCAGTTGTTGCCAGAGGTTCGCCAGCACCGCCCCCGGGCTGGGCAGCACGACCGACGGCTTCCAGCCGCTGAGGTAGAGGACCTGCCACGCCACCAAGATGACGGCAACGGCAAGCAGTTTCGCCCGTATCGACGCCAGCCCGGCCATCAGCGTCGAGCCGCGCAAGCGTGTTGCGCCGGTGACCAGAGGGTGCCGGCCGGGAGCAATGTCGTTGGGAGCGGCCATCATCCGGCCCCTTCTCGGTGCAGGCGGGCCGTGATGCGCGAGGCCAGTTCGGCGACGTCTGCGGTGTTGATGTCCCGCGGTCGCGGTGCAGGAACGTCGAATTCCTCCACGATGCGGCCCGGTCGAGCGCTGAGCACGATCACCCGATCAGCCAGACGCGCCGCCTCCCGTACGTTGTGCGTGACGAAGACCACGGTCAGGCCGCGCTGCTCGACGATGCGTTCGAGTTCCCCGTGCAGGCGGTCGCGGGTCAATGCGTCGAGCGCGCCGAACGGCTCGTCCATCAACAGCACATCGGCATCTTGGGCAAGCGCGCGAGCCAACGCCACGCGCTGCCGCATCCCGCCGGACAGTTGGTGTGGCCGTTTGCCGGAGAAGTCACTCAGTCCCACCGTCGCCAGCAGGTGCGCCACACGACGGCGCCGTTCGGCGCGCGGCACACCACGGGCACGCAGTGCGAGCTCGACGTTGCCGGCAGCGGTCAGCCACGGAAACAGCGCCGACTCCTGAAACATCAGCGCCACCCGCCGGCCAGCGGTGTCGATCACACCGCTGGTCGGCTCGTCCAGACCGGCGATCAGCGAGAGCAGGGTGCTCTTGCCGCATCCGGAAGCTCCTACGACGCACAGGAATTCACCGCTGTGCACAGTCAGCGAGATCTCGTCGACGGCGACGGTCGTCGACCCGCGCTGTCCGTAGCGCTTGGTGACGCCGTGTAACTGCACCGCCGCGGCGGGCGGTCCTTGGTTCACCGCGCGATCCCGGGGATAAGCGACGCGCGTCATGTGGCGACCGGGGGCCGGCCGGACGCGGCCAGTACCCCGTTGAGTGGGGCCTGGTCGAACAAGCCGTCGATGTCGAGCGGCTTGAGCAACCCGATCGCGACCGCCTTGTCGACCTGGTCTTTCAGCGAGGCCATACCGGGGTCGTTGGTGAAGGTCGTCTCCTGAAACGACGCGGTCAGCACATCCGGCTCCAGGCCCTTGCCGAGCGCGCGGGCCAGCGCGGCGTTGGCCGATTGCGCCGCGCCCGCCGGGTCATGGGCGATCTTGTCGTTCGCCGCGACCTGTCCGCGCAGCAGGCCCGCCACCACATCGGGATGCGCGGCCAAGAACTCCTGCCGCACCACCAGCACCGTGATGGTGTTGGGGTCAGACCACAGCCGCACGCCGCCGGCCTTGACCAACTGCACATCGAACGGCGCGGAGTCGATGGCGCCCTGGATCTGATCGGAGATGAACTGCTGCACGATAGCCGACTCCGGGCTGGTCGGCTTGATCGAAACATCCCCTCCGCCTTGGGTATTCGTGTGCAAGCCGCTCTTGGCCAACCAGTGCCGCAGGCTGACGTCCTGGGTCCCGCCCAGTGCGGGGTCGGCCACCGTCTTGCCGCGCAGATCCTGCGCTGCATTGATCCCGGGCTTGACGACCAGCGACGTGCCACCGCTGGCTGCGCCGGAGACGATCCTGACGGCTTTGCCACCCGATCGCTGCCAGGCGTTGAACACCGGGTTGGGTCCGATGTAGGCCGCGTCGAGCTGACCCGACAGCAGCGCGGTCACCTCCTCGGTGCCCTGGCTGAACGGTTGGGTCGTCAGGTTGACCCCTGCTCCGAGTTCTCTGCTGAACAATCCGTCGGTGATGCCGACGAGCGCGGACGCATGGGTGACGCGGGTCAGATAACCCAACCGCAGTGGGACGGCGCCCGAGGACGTCGGGGACGTGGTGGAGTGCGAGCACCCCGTCAAACCCGTTGCCAGGGCGGCAAAGGCGACTGTGGCGGCGATGACGTTGGCGAACAGACGATGGCGCGACATGAGGGGATCCTTCGGGACTCGGCGCACCTGAGGCGCCAGGGATTGCTAGACCAGGAGGCTTGCGGCCCGACAGGACGCACGCGTGACGCGCTGCAAGTCGATGTGCAGCCGGCGGATCAGACGGCGGTGGGTCATCGGGACCGCCGGGCGCCGGAGCGGTCGACGAACAGCGGGCTGGTCCAGACCTGGTGGCCGTCGAACTGCCGTGCGCGCAGGTACACCGCGCTGCTCGCGGCCGGCAGCCGCAAGTTCAGGTCGCCGCTGACGGTGGCGGGTAGTGCCGCGGGTTCGGCGATGCGTTCCAATCGAATCCTCAAGTTCAGACCGCCGACGACGACGTCGCGATGGCGCTCGGCGACGAGCTCGGCGCCGGTCAGTGTGACCCCGGCGGTCAGGTCGTCCTCCTGCACCGTCGTCTCGAGTTCGAAGCGCGCTCGGGTGAGGTCGGCGACCCTGACCACGATGCCGACGTCGGAACCATAGGTGACGGTCCGCCAGCTGGCCCCGTCCTGGCCCATGCTGATGACCTGTTCGGGATGCGTTGTGGCCCAAGGTGTTATATCGTGCACCGCGGTTTCGGCGATCGTTACCTTGCCCTGCCAGGTCGCCCAGCGGTAGCGGTCGCGGTGCCGTGCGCCGCCCCAGCGGATCCGGACCAGATTCCCGGAGAGCCCCGTCTCGCCGTGCAAGTCGCGCCGCCAGACGGCGCCGGTGCTGTCGTACACGGTGAGGTCGTCCCAGCCCGTCGTGCCGTAGAGCGCATAGCTGGCGGTCAATTGGTCACTGTCGCTGATGATTTCGTCGCCCATCCAGTTGTCTGCGCTGCGCAGCAGGGCGACGGCGCGGGCGCCCGTCGTGGCCCAGGTGCGCCGGGCGCGTAGTCCCCGTCCGACGTCGGCGGCGGTGAGCGACGGGGCCAGGACGCCCGTCAGCCCACCGAAACCACCGAAGATGTTCGCCCCTGGCGCACCTCCGCCGGGCCTGCCGCGATGCTCGTCGCTGGCGGCGCTCGCCCCCAGCCGCAGACCCCGGGACAGCGCGTCTTCCAGGAACCATGGGCTGCTACCCCAACTCGAATGCACCTCGATCAGCCGTTCCAAATCAGGATGATGCCAATCGAGGATCGCGCGGCGGCCGCCGACATGTGGGACGAGGAGATAGGACTCCGGGTCCTTCTCGTACGCGGCGTACAACTGCGTCACCGGCCAGGTCTGCGGGGTGGGTGAGGTGCTGGACATGCCCTGGCGCCATTCCATCGAGCGGGCCAGTGTGGTGTCCTCGCCGAGGAAGACGACGTTGTGGTCGCCACCGACGCCGGCGGTTCCGCACCACTCGACGCCGGGAAAGCAGACGAACGCACCGTCCTTCGATGCCGCACGGCATGCGGCCACCACGTCGACCCACCCCTCGTCGGTGATTTGAAAGTCGTTGGCGGTGTAGCCCAAGACGTCCAGCGCGCCGATGTCGCGTCCGTACCGCAGGTTCCACCCGGTGTCCTGGGTGCCGACGGTGTCGTTGGAATGCACGTGCAGGTCGCAGAAGAAGGCCCGCGGCGCCGGGAAGTCGTCGATGACATCGACCATGGTCGAACCGCGGCCGAGCACCTGTCCGCCGGATTCGGCGACCACGTCGATGCGGCCCGGGTTTGCCGGCGCCACGAGCCGGGTGGCGGCCCAGCCGGTCGCCGGGGTGCGGCCCTGGGCGACCTGCACGTCGTCGGCGTAGGCGCGCAGGACGCCCGGCAGGTCGGTGCAGGTGTTGCCCCAACGGTCCTGCACGTGAGTCCGTAGTTCGATCGAGGATGTGTCGGCGCGTACCAGCCGCGGACCGTGCACGACGACCCGATCGGGCGCTCCCGGCACGACGGCGAGCTTGCTGATTCCCGCGCGAGCCATTCGTGAAGTGCCCAGCGGGTCGACGAACAAGTGGAACTCGAACTCGTCCTCGACGAATGTCTGCACGCGAGTGCCGGGGCCTCCGAAGCGGCGGTCTCCCAGCCGGATTTCAATGACGTCGCCAGGGCGCAGATACCCGTCGACCACGTGGACGAGCAATGATTTCTGAAACGGCCGCTCCCCGCCCTTCACGTCGTAGCGGGTCAGCAACTGGCGCACCGTCGCGACGCCGTCCTGCGATGCACCGCCGACCAGAGACCGGCTGACCAGACGGGCCGAGACGTAGTCGCGGCGACCGGGATCGGAGGTCTGCAAGTCCCAGTCGGAGTAGTACCGGAAGCACAGCTTCAGCCAGCCACTGTCGGCGATTCCGGAGCGGCCCACGGTGTAGGTGAACACCACCTCGGCGAGCGAGCCGGCGACCAGCCGCCGGTGGGAACACACCAGCTCGCCGAGGAAAGGCAGCGCGTCGAATTGCGCGGTGATCCGATCGCGCACCGCGGCCACCGAGCAGTCGTTGCCGGACGGCGGGCCCTGCGGGCGCAACGCCACGACTGGCGGGCGGCCGGGCACTGACATGGGCCCATCCTGCTGTCCGACGACCTAGGAGTCCAACGAATAGATTTGATGCGATTCATCATCAATACTGATCAATCGTGAACCTGCAGCAACTGCGCTATGCCGTGGCACTTGCCGAAACGAAGAGTTTCACCCGGGCGGCCGAAGGCATGTTCGTGGTTCAGTCCGCACTGAGCCAGCAGGTGCGTCGTCTCGAATCGGAACTCGGCGTGCAGTTGTTCGAGCGGACGACGCGCACGGTGACCCTCACCCCGGCCGGCGAATCACTGATGCCGCTGCTGAATCAGGTGGTGGCCGGTATCGAGCAGATCAAGTTCGACGCGCAAGCGCTCAGCGGCACGGTCGCCGGCCGCCTCACGATCGGCATGATGGAAGTCCCGTCGGAGAGCCTGGACGTGGCGGCCCTGATGGCGAATTTCCACGCCCGCTATCCCGACGTCAGCGTGACCCTGCGCAGCGGTGGCAGCGACGTCCTGATCAAGTCGGCCGGCGAACGACGACTCGATGCGGCCATCGTGGGCTCCAACGTGTCCCGGGCCGGTGACCAACTCGTCTTCACCCGGTTGTTCAGCGAATCGTTGGTGGCCGTCATGCCGGCCGATCACCGCCTGACCCGCCACACCTCGGTGTCGGTCACCGAGCTGGCCGAGCTCCCCTTCATCGACTTTCCGTCCGGATACGGCCTGCGTCACGAGACAGACCGCGGCTTCGCCGGTGTGCCCCGGCGGGTTGCTTTCGAAGTCACCCGGGTGGACGAGGTCATTCACTTCGTGCGCAGGAACCTCGGGGTGGCGCTGTTGCCCGAGTCGGTCGCCAGAAACCGCGCTGACTCCGACTCGACCCTCGCCCTGCGCTCGGTGGCCGGAGCCGATATGCACCGCCAGGTCCACCTCGTGACCACCCGCCCACAACTACGGTCGGTAGCGTGTCAGGCCTTCATCGACTGCGTAGCGGATCATTTGCGGCATACCGGGGACGGCCGCCGCTAGCGAACGGCGCACTCAATTGCGATGTGCGCGTAGTTGATACAGCCCATGGGTGGTGGCGACCACGGTTCCGGCCGCATCGGTGACCACCGCGTCCAGTGTGTAATCCGCCTTGCCCTGCGCGGCGGCCTCCGCCTCGACGCGGGCGATCGTCTCGTCGTCCATCGCCGTCTCGGCGCGCAACTCGGTTGTGGCTCGGCCGACGAAGGCGATGTCGACGCTCTTCACCAGCGGAAAATACTTGCCGGAGTCGAACGTCGCCAACGCGATGATGCCGCCCAGGATCTCGGCGACGGTGAACTGCACGCCGGCATAGACGACACCGAAATGGTTGCCGTTGCCCTCCACCGGAACGCTGGCGGCGGCAAATCCCCGTCGCGCTTCCAGCACCCGCACCCCCATGCGGGCAGCGGCCGGGATGGTCGATGCCATACCGGCATTCATCATTTCGACGAACTCGTCAGCCACGTCGTCGATCGTCGCACACGGGCGCGACGGCGACGGCTGCCGGTCCGGCCGGTCCGGTCAGCAGAGTCGATGGTGGTGACACCCGTTACCACCGAGACGTTTGGCCTGGTACATCGCCGCGTCGGAGGCGGTGATCAACTGGTCCAGCAACTCTTGATGCTCGCTGGGCGGAGCGTCGTCGAGCAAAATACATGCGGTGCCGATGCTGGCCGTGACCCCCGCGGTCGACGTCCCGATGGCCTTACACATCTGGCTGGCCAACGACTCGGCGTTGCAGTGCCCCGCGGTGCCTGCCACCAGGAACTCCTCGCCGCCACTTCGCGCCACCACCGTCTGGTCGTCGGCCGCGGCCAGCAACACTTGCGCGACCTGGACCAGCGCGTTGTCGCCGGCCGCGTGCCCGCGCCGGTCGTTGAGGCTCTTGAAGTTGTCCAGGTCGATGACCAACACCACCAGGTGCTCGTCGATGCCGCGCCGCGCGAGCATCATGCCCAGGGCATGGTGCTGGAACGCTCGTCTGTTGAGCAGACCCGTCAGCGGGTCACGGTCCGCACGCAGCAAATCCCCCGCCAGGGCGCGGACCAGAATCCGGATAGCCAGTGGCAACGCGATGTTGACTTCCAGCACCAGCCACAGGTCCACCCCCGCGAGGTAGGGATGCCCGGAGGCGGCCAGGCGGGCGGCCTGGAACGACGCCACGCCCGCGGCGATCGCGAAGTTGTACAGCACGAAAGCCGTCGTGTGGAAGAACGCGATGTATGCGCCGAAGGTGGCGAAGGCGATGCACCCGATCAATGCGGCGAGCGGATTGGGGTGGGCCAGACAGGCCAGGGCAACCGCGGTGTTGCACATCACCGCGAAGGCGATCGACAGGCCGCGGGTGGGCCAGCGCCAGACCCACAGCAAAGCACCCGCGACTCCGCCGGCGACAGCGATCCCGGTCATCGCGACGGGGACCGCCCCCCGAGGTCCGTCCGAGCCGGCCAGCAGCGCGATCAGGCACAACACCATCGACGACGCGATGAACGCCATCAGGGCGCGGGTGGCGCCGCTCAGGCCCCGGGCCGCCAGGTAGCCGGACAGCCAGTCGAACTGGTCGCCCCGACGCCACCGGCTGAATGCCGCAGTTCCTGTTGCCTTAATTGCTTCCACCGAGATCGAAGTCGGGCCTGCGGCCCCGATGTACGGCTGCGCCGACATCGTCGAAAAAGATTATGGCTGATGCGTGGGTTTAGCTCGGCCGGGTGGTACGGCAACGCCGGCTGGTTGCAGGAGATTTCATCTGCCGCGGTGGGGCGGTGCGATGTAATGCATGCAAACAGTGGTCCCTTCGGGACGGACTTTGATGGTGCACTGCTCCGACAGTGCCTGCATCAAGGTGATCCCGCGGGAGGCTCGGGGGTCGACTCGCGACCGTGACGCGGGCCGGCGCCAGGTGCCGCGGTCGCTGACGCATATGTGCAGACTCCGCGCGGTCCGGTCGTAGCTGACCTGCAGTTCCATCGGTCCGACCCCGTCTTGCGCGCGGTAGGCGTGTTCGACGCAGTTCGCCAGGGCCTCGTTGACGCTCAGCACGATGTCACCGACCTCTGGGGAGTCGTCCACCACCTCCTGCAGCCACCTCTGCAAATCGCGGCGGAACCTGCCCGCCGTCGAGGCGTCAGCAGCACCGGCCGAACTCATCTCGCAGACCTGGCCGACGGCCGTCCGTGACAACGAATTCATAAGTGGGGCATACCCCGTCGGCCGTGAACCTGAAACCCACGACGGGTCTCGCGGCCGCTACGAATGGATGTCGTTACAGCGGCGCGACCCGGTCGGTCCACGGGGCCGCCTGCTCGAGTTGGGCGGCCAGCTGGATCAGGAGCGATTCGCCGCCCAGGGGCGCCACGAACTGCACACCGAGCGGCAGGCCGTCGGCGGTCCAGTGCAGCGGGAGTGAGATCGCCGGTCGGCCGGTGAGATTCGCCAGCTGCGTGTACGGCACCCAGCCGAGGTTCTTGTCCACCATGTCGTCGACGATGTTGGTGTAGCGCAGCAACCGGGCGCTGCGCGTCTTGATCAGGGCGTCGGCGCCGCGCTGCAGGACGACCGGTAAGTCGAACTCGCCGATCTGTGGCGGCGGCGTCGCCAACGTAGGCGTGAGCAGCAGGTCGTAGGAGTCGAAGAACTCGCTCAACCGGCGGACGTGGTCGTGGCGCCGTTGCACCGCGTCCACGTAGTCGACGCTGCGGGTCGCTCGACCGAGCGCAGCCATGATCAGGGTGTCGCGCTCGAACGACTCGTCCCCGGCGCCGGTCAAGCGCTTGGCATCGTCGACTTCCCACGCGATGTTGACGAACCAGGTGAGCAGGAACTCGCGCGCCAGCGCGGCGTCGTCGTAGGGGGCCCGCGGCAGTTCGTCGACGAAGTGGCCGAGGCCGGTCAGCGTCCGCACCGCGCCTTCGACGGCCGCGAACGCTTCGGGATGCGGCTGGGGCTTGATCGCCGACGGCACCCGGACTCCGATGCGCAGCTTGCCGGGATCCGATCCCACGCACTCGGCAAAAGGCGCCGCGGGCATCGCGGGCAGGTACGGCCCCACCGGCTCGCCGCCGCTGATGACGTCCAGCATGGCGGCGGTGTCACGCACCGTGCGCGACACCACGCCCTGGACCGCCGCGCCGTGCATGAATTCGCTCGCCGCAGGTCCCACCGGGGTGAGCCCGCGACCCGGCTTCAGCCCGACCAGTCCACAGCATGCCGCTGGGATGCGGATGGAACCGCCACCGTCATTAGCGCCTGCGCACGGCACGATGCCCGCGGCCACCGCCGCCGCCGATCCGCCCGAGGAGCCGCCCGGCGTACGGTCCAGGTCCCAGGGGTTGCGTGCCGGCCCCCAGGCGACGGACTCGGTGATCGCCTTCGCACCGAACTCGGGCAGGTTGGTCTTGCCGAAGATCACCAACCCGGCGTCTATCCAGCGCTGCACCACGGTGGCGTGCTCGGCGGCCGGGGTGGACATCAGCGAGCGGGACCCTTGCGAGGTGGGCAGCCCCGCATAGTCCTGCGAGATGTCCTTGATCAGGAACGGGACACCGGCGAACGGGCCGCTGCGCCGGTCGGTGGGCGAGGCGGGGATGTCGCGCACGATGGCGTTGATCCGCGGGTTCACCACCGCCGCGCGGTCTCTGGCCAGCGTGAGCAACTCGGCGGCGGTGACCTGCCCATCGGCGACGAGCTTCGCCAGGCCGGTGGCGTCGTAGGTGCGGTACTCGTCGAAGTCCATGACCTGACCGTAGGTGTCGCCGGCGTCGCTATCCAGGTTCACCCGTTTCGGAATCCGCGGTTCTGGCGATCCTGGCGGGAACATGGTGAGGATTCTCGAGGAGGTTTCGCGTGGACCAGCACACCGACGGCGACCCGGCGCCGGTGCCCAAGGACGCCAGGGAGACGACCGAAGCGCAGCGTGCGGAAGAGGCGCAGCTGGAGCATGCCGGCGGCGAGGACCCCGACGCGCCGGGACTGCAGCAGTCTGCCGACCGGATCGCAGACGAGAGCCGACGGTAGCGGCCGCCCGGTGCTGCGGACGGGGCTACCCGCCTTGACGTCGGCTGCGTATGCCCATCGAGTCCGACACCAGCCCGCCTGGCATCACCCATTGCTGCGGCTCGCGCCGGATGAACTGGGCCATCGCGTCGGCGATGCGCTGCGAGGTCGCCGCCACCAGCTCCCGCAACCGGGGGTCGTCGCGGGCGTACGGGCCGCCGGCGAAGATCGGCTGACCCAGCACCGGCTCGCGCAGATGTCCCTTCTGCAGGACCGTGCCGGGCACGATCGCCGCGCCGGTCCGCAAGGCCAGTAACGCCGGTCCGGCGCCGATCGTGCGCCGGGTCCCGGCCAGTTCGACTTCGACCCCTTTGCTGGTCTCGTCGCGGGAGCGGAAATAGTCCCCGGCGATCACCACGACCCGGCCGCGCCGGATCGCGGCTTCCAGTTCGGCGGTGAGACTTTCGCCCTTCTCGCGGTCGACGACCACCAGTTCCAGGCCGGCCTTGTGCGCGCCGCGGGTGATCACCCACTGCATCAACCCCACCTGCCGGTTGGCCACGACGGTCACCGGCACACCGTTGATCGCCAGCACGACCGGCAACGCCGCGTAGGAACCCAGGTGCGGGAAAGCAACGATCACCCCGACATTTGTCTGCCGCCCCACCTCGAGCGCGACGGCAATGGGTCCCGGGTCCGCCAAATGGAAGCGCCGCAGCACAGCGGCGTGGGATGCGGTGACGAACCAGATTCCGTCGCTGGCGTTGCGGACCACCGCGCGGTACATCGCCTGGACGGGCCGCCACTTCCGTGACGAGAGCTGCGCTGTCGGGTCGACGTTGTCGCGAAAGTCCTGCAGCACCTGCTGGTGCAGGCCGTGGCCCTTCCAATAGATGAGGCGGGCCGCCACGGTGGACACCGCATCCGACAGCCAGCCCGGCAGCAGTCGGTAGCAGGTCGAGACCAGCAGCGTCAGTTGCCTGCCGACCAACGAGACCCGTTGCCGGCGGCTAGGTTCTGACATCCGGCCGGTCCAGTCCTAGGTCCTCGTCAGTTCCGCGTACCGCGCGACGTGCTGGTCGGTGGTTCCGAACTCGTACTGAATCGCGGTGAGCCGCTTGAAGTAATGGCCGATCGCCAGCTCTTCGGTCATCCCCATCCCGCCGTGCAGCTGCACGGCCTGCTGACCGATGAACCGCGCGGCGCGGCCGACGGTGGCTTTGGCGGCCGACACCGCGCGGGCGCGCGTCGGCTCGTCTTCGTCGAGTTTGAGGATCGCCAGATACACCGCGGCGACCGACTGTTCGAGTTCCATGTACATGTCCACCATGCGGTGCTGCAGCACTTGGAAGCTGCCGATCGGCTGACCGAACTGCTGGCGCTGCTTGCAGTATTCGACGGTGTCCGCCAACACTTTCCGCATGAGGCCGACGGCCTCGGAGCAGATCGCCGCGGCGCCTTCGTCGCGCGCGCGACGCAGCGACGGCCCCGCCCCACCCGGCTCGCCGAGTAACGCCTCCGGGCCGAGCCGCACGTTGTCGAACGTGATGTCGGCGGCCCGCCGGTCGTCGATGGTGCGATAGGGGTGCATCTCGAGGCCCGCTGCGTCGATCTCGGTGAGCAACAACGAGATTCCGTCTTCGGTGTCCGCGGTGACCAACAGGTGGGTGGCCAGCGGCGCGCCCACCGCCATCATCTTCTGACCGTTCAGCACCCAGCCGTCGCCGTCGCGTTCGGCTCGCGTCGAGACGTCCTGCCGGTGATCGGCGGACACCGGTTCGGCATCGGCCAAGGCCACCAGCGCCGAACCGTCGATGATCTTCTCCAACAACGCGGTCGCGGCCGGACCACCGGCACGGTGCAACAGTCCGCCCGCCACCACCACGGTGTCGACGTACGGTTCGATCACCAGCGCATGCCCCAGCTGCTCGGTGATGACCATGAGTTCGGTTGGGCCGCCGCCGATTCCACCGACTTCTTCCGGGAATGTGGCACCGAGGATGCCCAGCTCGGTCGCGAACCCGCGCCAGATGTCCGGCTGCCAGCCGGCACCGGTCTTGGCGGCCGCACGGCTCTTGTCCAGGTCGTAGCGGACGGACAGGAACTTGCCCAGCCCGTCCCGTAGCAGTTCTTGCTCTTCGGTGAGATTGAAGTCCATCTACAGCCCCAGTGCCGCCTTGGCGAGGATATTGCGTTGAATCTCGTTGCTGCCGGCGTAGATTGAGCCGGCCCGGTCGTTGAAGTAGCGCAGTGGCGCCACCGCCTGCCACGGCTCACCGGCGGCGTATCCGTCCGCGGGCGGCACGAATTCGGCGATCCGGCCTCCGGGTGCGGTCACGTGCGGCTGGTAGGCGCGGCCCCACGGTCCGGCCGCCTCCAGTGCCAGTTCGGTGAGGGCCTGGCTGAGTTCGGTGCCCAGGATCTTCAGCATCGACGACGCCGCACCGGGATTGCGGCCCTGCGCCACCGCGGCCAGCACTCGATACTCCAGGATCTCCAACACCTCGGCCCGGATTCGCGCGTCGGCCAACTTATTTGCGAAGGCCGGATCGTCGGCCAGCGCTCCGCCGGCCGGCCCGGGCTGGCGTTGGGCTGCCGTGCCGATCTCCTCCGCCATCACCTGCAGGCCCGGCGCCACCGCGCCGCCACCGCGCTCGAACTCCAACAGGTACTTGGCGACCGTCCAGCCCTGGTCGATCTCGCCGAGCACGTTGGACTTGGGCACCCGCACCTCGTCGAAGAACACCTGGTTCTGTACCTCTTCTCCCGACGTCATCACCAGGGGCCGAATCTCGATCCCTGGCGAGGTCATGTCGATGAGGACGAAGGTGATGCCCTGTTGCTTCTTCTGGGAGCGGGTCGTGCGCACCAGGGCGAACATCCAATTCGCTTCTGTGGCATGGGTTGTCCAGATCTTGCTGCCGGTGCACACCAGGTCGTCGCCGTCGGAGGTGGCGGCCATCGTCAGTGCGGCGAGGTCGGATCCGGCCTCCGGCTCGGAGTAGCCCTGGCAGAAGAACACCTCGCCGGTCAGGATCCGCGGCAGGAAATAGTCCTTCTGCGCGTCGGTGCCGTAGCGGATGATCGCGTGGGCGACCATCCGAATCCCCATCGGCGACAAGGACGGGGCGCCCGCCAGCATCGATTCCCGGGTGAAGATGTAGTGCTGGGTCAGGCTCCAGTCGCAACCGCCGTGTTCGACCGGCCAGGCCGGTGCCGCCCAGCCGCGCTCGTGCAGAATCGCCTGCCACGCCATGCTCGCCTCGTGGTCGGCGTACACACTGGTCATCAGCCGCCCGGCGCGCCGCAGCTCGGGAGTGAGCTTCTGGGTCAGGAAATCCCGGACCTCATCACGGAAGTCCAGCTCGTCCTTCGACCACTGCAAATCCATGGGTTACCGGCCTAGCGTCGTCGCAAGCGAATTGTCGGCGCGAGTCTAGCCCAGCTCGCGGATCAGCCGGCACCCTTGCCGTTGTCGACTCGATAGACCGCGCCGTGGACGGCCGCGGCGTCGTCGCTGGCGAGGAAGGCGATCACGCGGGCGACGTCATCGGGCTGCATCATCCCGCGGGGCGCGGCCGAACGCATGATCAGGTCGTAGTTCGGGTCCTCGGGCGCACTGAATCGCTCGATCTGCGGGGTCATCATGCCGCCGGGGCATACGGCGTTGACGCGCAACCGATCCGCGGTGTACTCGACGGCCAGCGCCCGGGTCAGACCGATCAATCCGTGTTTGGCCGAGCAGTAACCGGCGGAATAGGCCTGGCCTTCGACGCCGGCTATGGAGGCCACGTTGACGATATTGCCGCCGCGGGCCAGCAGGTGTGGCAGCGCGGCCCGGCACAGGTAGAACGGGCCGTTCAGGTTGACCGCGAGGTCTTGGGCCCAGTCGTCGTCGCTCATCGACTCGGTGCGGCGCATCTGGTGCCGGCCGGCGACGTTGACCAGCACGTCGAGTCCGCCGAATTCCGCGACGCATTGTTCGACGGCCCCGCGGCAGGCCTGCGGTTCGGTCACGTCGACGACGGCGTACGCGCCTGCGTCGGCGAACACCTCGCTGAGCCGGTCTTCGTCACGCGCAATGCCGAAAACCTTTGCGCCGCGCCGGGAGAAGAGCCGCGCCGTTTCCGCACCCAACCCGGACGACGCGCCGGTCACCAACACGATCTTGTTTTCGAACGATGTCATGAATTGCCTTTCGACGTAGCTTGCGGTGAGACGAACGGAACCAGCACATCGTCGACGAGGCGGACGATCAACTCGTCGTCGATCGGGTCCCCGGTCACCAGCAGACGGTGCCACAGCACGCTCTGACCGAGCTCGCGGGCAATCTCGACGGGCACGTCGGCGCGCACGTCGCCGCGGGCGATCCCGCGGGCCAACAGCTCGCTCATCTCCTTCTTGCGCCAGCCGATCACGTCGGTGCGGAAGGCCTCGGCGAGTTCGGCATCGTGTGTCGTCGCACCGATCGCGGCCCGGATGACGCCGGCACGCGGACCGGTGAACAGCTGTGCCCACCCGCGCAGGATCGCCAGCATGTCCTGCCGGTAACTGCCGGTGTCCTCGTGCGGGATCGCGGTGACGGCGATGCGCAGCAGGGTGTCGCGCACCAGCGCCCGACCGTCCGGCCAGCGGCGGTAGAGCACCGGCTTGCTGGTGCCGGCGGCCGCGGCGACAGCTTCCATCGTGACGCCCGCCGCACCGTGCTCGGCGACGAGTGAGGCGTGATTCACGCAGTCGGCGAGAAGACGACCGGCATCGATTCCAGGCCGCTGACGAAGTTGGCCGGGCGCAGCGGCAGCTCGGCGCCGTCGGCCAGGGTCAAGTCCGGCATCCGCCGCAACACCGTGCCCACCATGGTGGACAGTTCCAGCCGGGCGAGCTGGTTACCCAGACAGAAGTGGGTCCCGAAGCCGAATGCCAAGTGGTTGTTGGGGTTTCGGCGGATGTCGAACTCCTCGGAATCGGTGAACACCGCCTCGTCGAAGTTGGCCGACTCGAACAGCAGCATGATCTTCTCCCCGGCATGAAGATCGGTGCCGTGAAAGACGTTGTCGGCGGTCAAGGTTCGGCACATGTTCTTCACCGGTGACGTCCAGCGCAGCATCTCCTCGATCGCCGAGCCGAGCAGATCCGGCTCGGCACGCAGCGCCGCCCACTGCTCGGGCCGCTGGATCAGGGCGGCGACCCCACCGGACAGGGTGTGCCGGGTGGTCTCGTCACCCCCGATGAGAATGAGCAGGGTCTCAGCGGTGATCTCGTCGTCGGACAGCCGGCGCCCATCGATCTCGGCTGCCACCAGAACACTGACCAAATCGTCGCCGGGATTTCTGCGGCGCTGCCCGATCAGGTCCTGCATGTGCTGGTTGTAGGCGCCCAGGGACGCCATCGATCGTGTCAGCAGTTCGGGGGAAGCCGTGGAGCTCAGCGCGACGACCATGTCGTCGGACCACGCCAGGAACATGTCGCGCTCCTCGGGCAGTACACCGAGCATGTCGCCGATCACCGCCATCGGCAGCGGCGCGGCGATGTCGGCCACGAAATCGCACTCACCTCGTTCGCAGACCGCGTCGACCAGCGCCTCACACAGCGAACGAATCGAATCTGCATGTGCAGCAACACGTTTGCGGGTGAAGCCGGTGTTGACGAGTTTGCGTCGCAGCAAATGGGCGGGGTCGTCCATGTCGATCATGTGCAGCAGCGGCGGAGTGGCGGGCCGGATGCCGCCGGCATTGGAGAACAGGCCCGGATCTCGTTCCGCATCGATCACAGCCCGGTAGCTGGCGGCGGCGGCGAGCCCGTTGCGATCCCGGAAGACCGGCCGGTGGGTGCGCATCCAGCGGTAGGCCGCGTGCGCCTCGCCGCTCGAATAGAACCGCCCGTCGGTGAGGTCGACGTCGGGCGGTGTCAACACTGTCTGCTTACTGGCCGGCGTTTTGACCCAGCTCGATGGCGTAGGAACTCACGAAACGTCCGGCCGACGGCCCGCCGTTGCAGGATCCGTCGGACTCTCCCGGCCGCTTGATCCAGAGATAAGCATCGGCGTGCCCGCCGGCGGTGGCCGTGGTGGGCGGGGTGCCCAGCGCCCGGCCACTGGGGTTGCACCAGCTCAGCGCGGAGTCGGGTGCGGGTCCGGCACCGTTGCGTCCGGTGTCGATCACGTAGTGCGCGCCGCCCGTCATCCCGGAAATGGCTTCGCCGTAGCCGGTTTCTTCATCGGTGGTGAAGAAGTTGGACACGTTCAGGCTGAAGCCGCGCGCGTGGCCGACGCCCGCGGCGTTGAGCCGGTTGGCCATTTCCTCCGCGCTCACCCAGCGCGAGTGCCCGCCGTCGACGTACACGGCGGCGTTCGGATCACGGGTCAGCGTGTCGACGGCGTAACGGACCAGGTTGTAGCGCTCTTGGCGCTGGTCACCGGACAGGCAGTCCGCCATGGCGAGCGCGTCGGGTTCGACGATGATCGCCACCGGCGAGGCGCCGAGGCCAGAGGAGATCGAGTCGATCCACGCGCTGTAGTCCGCTCCCGAGGAGAAGCCGCCGGAGGCGTAGCTGCCGCAGTCGCGGTGCGGGATTCCGTACAGGGTGATGATCGGCATGCTCCCGGCGGCCTGCGCCGCACCGACGTAACTGGCGACCCGGCCGCCGACGGAGCCGGCCGGAAACGCCTGGTCGAGCCAGTACGACTGGGGGGTGTTGGCGATGGCGGTCAGCTGGGCGCTGGGTGGATTGGCCCCGCGCGCGGCGTTCATCGCCGCCGAACCCGGGTCGACATAGAAGGGCTGCCCGGCCAACGGGTTGCCCGCGTCGACCAGACGCATCGCTGGGGCGGAACCGCTCGGGGTAGCCGTGAAAGCTCCCGCGGCAACGGCCGCCACGGCCAGGCAAGGGACGATCGATCGCGCGACTGCACCAGCAGCTGAGAACATCACGAAAGCAAAATAGTGCCGAACCGTGATAATCGCCAGCGAATCGAGGTTCTAGCAGCCGTGCCCCTCACATCGCCGAGGTCGGGTACGACCATCGCGGCGCGGGTCGGCGTAGGTTGGGTGGCACGGAGCCCGCGCGAACCGCCTGGCGATGTTCTGAGTTTCAGCACGACAGCCAGGGGTAAGCCGTGCCGAGCCGCGAACAACCAGGAGTAGCGCATGACCGACGTTGCCGCTTTGCCGCCCGATCCCGACGACACCCGGGACATCCTCACCGACCGGCAAGGCCACCCGATCTACGACAATCAGAACCAGCGCACCATCGGTGCCCGCGGGCCGGCCACCCTGGAGAATTACCACTACCTGGAGAAGATCAGCCACTTCGACCGCGAACGCATACCGGAGCGGGTGGTGCACGCTCGAGGCTTCGTCGCCTACGGCTACTTCGAAGCGACCGGAAAGTGGGGCGACGAGCCGATCGCGAACTACACCAGGGCCAAGCTATTCGCCGAACCGGGCAAGCGCACCGACCTGGCCATCCGGTTCTCCACCGTCATCGGGGGCCGCGACTCGTCGGAGGCGGCGCGCGACCCCCGCGGGTTCGCGGTCAAGTTCTACACCGAAGACGGCAACTGGGATCTGGTGGGCAACAACCTCGGCGTCTTCTTCATCCGCGACGCGGTGAAGTTCCCCGACGTCATCCATGCGCTCAAGCCGGATCCGGTCACCTTCCGACAGGAGCCCGCCCGCATCTTCGACTTCATGTCCCAGACCCCGGAGTCGATGCACATGCTGGTCAACCTGTTCTCTCCCCGCGGCATCCCGGCCAACTACCGCACCATGCAGGGCTTCGGCGTCAACACCTACCGGTGGGTCAACGCTGACGGGGAGTCGCGCCTGGTGAAGTACCACTGGATGCCCAAGATCGGCGTGCAGAGTCTGACCGAGGCGGACGCCGCGGCCATCCAGGGCCAGGACCTCGGCCACGCCAGCCGAGATCTCTACGAGGCCATCGAGAACGGCGACTTCCCGGAATGGCAGCTGCTCGTGCAGATCATGAGCGATGACGACCACCCCGAGTTGGACTTCGACCCGCTCGACGACACCAAAGTGTGGCCCGAGAACGAATTCCCACCGAAGCTGGTCGGCACGATGGTGCTCAACCGCAATGTCTCCAACTTCTTCAACGAAAACGAACAGTCCGCTTTCGGCACCGGGGTGCTGGTCGACGGGCTGGAGTTTTCCGACGACAAGATGCTGGTCGGGCGGACGTTCTCCTATTCCGACACCCAGCGTTACCGGGTGGGTGCGAACTATCTGCAACTGCCGGTGAACCAGCCCAAGCACGCCAAGGTGGCGACCAATCAGCAGGGCGGACAGATGCAGTACGGCGTCGACAACAACGGCGCCAATCCGCACGTCAACTACGAGCCGTCCATCACCGGCGGCCTGCGGGAGGCCACCAGCCCCCTACCGGACGAGGTCGGTCCCGAGATCCGCGGGCGGTTGACCAAGAAGCGGATTCCGCGGACCGACGACTACACCCAGGCCGGACAGCGTTATCAGCTGATGGAGCAGTGGGAGAAGGACGACCTGGTGCTCAACCTGGTCGACGGCATCTCCGAGGCGGTGCGCGAGGTCCAGGAGCGCATGGTCTGGCACTTCCTGATGTGCGACGACGAGCTCGGCACCCGGGTCGGCGAGGGGCTGGGCATCACCCCGGACGACGTGCGGCATCTGGAGCCGTTGAGGTCCCAGACGCTGTCGGAGGACGAAGAGCAGCGTCGGGCCAACCTCGGCAAGAACGGACCGCGCGACGTCGCAGGGCTGACGATGACGCACTGCGTGCCCAACAAGCACGTCGCCGCGGCACAGTCCTAGGTCAGGCGGCGAGCAGGTCGTCGATCTGGTTGATCGCCGCCGACGCGCCCTCGACCACGCCCATGTCCAGCACCTGCTGAAGCGCCTCGGCGGATGCGTACGTGCTGACGAATACCGCGCGGGTGCCGCCGTTGTGCTCGGTGAAGGTGTAGACGTTGCGGGAGACCGGCAGCTCGGGGTTGGGGTTGAGGTCCGAGTCGGCGAAGCCGTCGACGAAGGAGAAGCTGGTCGGCTCGTCGACCGCCGTGACCTCCCAGTACCCGGCGTGCTTGTCGCCCTCCGGCCCGGTCATGTAATACGTGACGCGACCACCGGGCGTGAGGTCGTGATCGACCACAGTCGCCGGATAGGTCGGCGGCCCCCACACTTTCTCCAGTTGACGCGGGTCGGCGTAGATCTGCCAGATCCGCTGCACCGGGGCCGCGAAGTCGGCGGTGATGGTCAGGGTCAAGTTGTCGAGGTCTTGTTGGACGTCGGTCACGGGCATGGTTCAGTCCTCCTTCGGGTCCGATGAGATGAGTTCGTCGATACTCGCGACGCGATGCCGCCAGATCTGTTCCAGCTCGGTGAGCATCGAGGCCACCGACCGCACCGCTGTCACGTCACCGCTGGCCAGCTGCTCGCGACCGGTGCGTCGCTTGGTGAGCAGGCCGGCCCTCTCCAGCACGGCGACGTGTTTTTGGACCGCGGCGAAGCTCATCTCGTAATTCACCGCGAGCGCAGAAACCGAGTGCTCCCCGGTCAGTACCCGGCGCATGATGTCGCGCCGGGTCCGGTCGGCGAGCGCGTGGAACAAGGCGTCAGCCCTGTCCTCGATGTCCACGGTCACGAGTCCAAACATACAACCAATCGGTTGTATGTTGTCAACCCCTCGCCCTTCTGTAGTCCGGCATAGACCCGCCTGTTGTGGGTATGCGGGACGGATGAGCGAATCTCCTTCTGTCGCAGGCAGCACCGTGGTGATCACCGGGGCGTCCAGTGGTTTCGGTCGCGGCACGGCTTTGGAGCTGGCCCGGCGGGGCGCGAAAGTCGTTGTGGCAGCACGCCGTCAGCATGTCCTCGACGAGCTCGCCGCCGAGATCGAGGCGGCCGGTGGGACGGCCGTCGCGGTTCCGACCGACGTCAGCGAAGCCGGTGACATAGCCAAACTCGCCGCTGTGACGCTGGAACGGTTCGGTGGCTTCGACGTCTGGATCAACAACGTCGGCGTCGGGGCGCTCGGATTGTTCTGGGACATCCCCATCGAAGACCACGCCCGCCTCGTCGACGTGAACCTCAAGGGTCTGATCTATGGGACCCACGCCGCGTTGCTTCAGTTTCGCGCACAGGGCAAGGGCACCTTGATCAACATCGGTTCGGTGGACAGCGAAGTTCCGTTGGCCTACCAAAACACGTACGCCGCCACCAAGGCGGCGGTGCTGAGCCTCGGACGTTCGTTGACCGAGGAATTGCGACTCAACGGTGACACCGACATCAAGGTCGCCACCATCATGCCGTGGGCGGTGGACACACCGTGGTGGACGCACGCGGCGAACTACACCGGCCACGCACCGCGGATGGCGGCGATGGACGACCCGAAGATCGTCGTCGAAGCCATCGTGAAAGCCTGCACCGATCCGAAGGAACAACAACCCGTCGGGGTGAAAGCGCACGCCGCCAACATCTCTCACGAACTCTTCCCGGGCCTCACCGAGCGGATGTCCGGCAAGACCGCCAAGTCGGAGATCGAGAAGGCCGACCCGGTGCCGCGCAACTCCGGTTCCATCCACGAACCGATGGCCGAAGGCACCACGGTCGGCGGCGGGATTCGCGACCGGATGAAGCGCGAGGACAGCAGCGACTGACGAGCCGCTAGTGCCCGGAGAATTCGTCCATCGAGTTGTAGACGCCGACGCGGCGTAGGTAGAGGTCCCGCAGCCGGATCGGCAGCACCGCGGTCAGGACCTTGTTCATCTTCGACGTCCACGGCATCACGACGAACGGGTCACCGGCGAGCATCGCGGCCCAGGTGCGGTCGACGACGTCTTCCTGCTCGAGCATCGGCGTGAACAGGATGCCCTTCGCGCCGTCGAACATGCCGGTGTTGATGTAGGTCGGGCAGACAGTGGTGACCTTCACCTGGTCGTGGCCGGCCTGTTCCAGCTCGAGCCGTACCGAGTCGGAGAAGCCGATCGCCGCCCACTTGGAGGCCGAGTACGCGGCCATCCGGGGGATGGCGTTCAGACCCGCCGACGATGCGATGTTGACGACACGACATTGGATGTTGGACTCGATCATCGCCGGCAGGAACTCCCGCAGCACCCGCATGGGGCCGATGGAGTTGACTTCCATGGTCAGCGTGAAGTCGCGTGGTTCGTTCTCCCAGAAGTAGCCGTTGCCGCGCACGATGCCCGCGTTGTTGAACAGCACATGGATCGCGCCGACGTCGGTACGGACCCGTTCGGCAGCCTCGGCCACCCGATCCTGCGAGGTGACGTCGACGGTGTCGTAGTGGACCTTGCCCCCGGCCGCTTCCAATTCGGTCGCGGTCTCTTTGAGCGCCGCCTCGTTGGCGTCCCAGAGGACCACCGAAGCGGCGCTTTCCTTGACGGCATTGGTGGCAAAGAGTTTGCCGAGGCCCATCGCGGCCCCGGTGACCAGAACGTTGGTTCCCTTTACGGACTCCATCTGCTGAGCTCCTCTACGGCGTCGTGCGCGAAGCGATCGGATAGCTCTATATACCCCGTTCGCGCACCGCCGAAGAAGAATTTCGTCAGACGGTATTCGCGACGGCTCGGTCGGCCCAACCTGAGTCCGCCACCACATCGGTAAAGTCGATCCGCGGTCCGTTGTTGATCGACTCGTGCAGGTGCGCGGGGAACGAGAACGGGGGCGCTTTCCCCGGATTGGCCCGAACGTCCTCGGCGATGGCCCGGGCGATCGCATAACCCAGATCGAGGCGGGGCCATCCGGCCAGCACCCGATCGGTGAAACCGGTTGAGAGACGGTGCCTTTCCCTGCCGTCGATATCCAGCGAGATTCCGCGGTGCGCGGAGGACTGGACGGGGCCGAAGCGATGCGCCAGACCGACACTGGTGTGCAGCGCGATCGCTTGCCACACGGTGTCCAATCGGTCGTCGGGCAGCGCGTGCTCGCGGAGGAAACGCACGGCGGCATCGGCTCCCTCGACCTCGAAACGCTGATCACCCGCGCCGTAGGCGGTCACACCGAGGTCGTGCAGGATGCAGGCGAGGAAGAGCAGTTCCTCGTCGTAACCTGCGCCGCCGTCAGCGGCGGCCAATTCTCGCGCGAACAGGTAGCTGCGCACGCAATGATTGGCTAGATACGGCGGTGAGACGTCGTGCAGTAAGGCCATTGCGGCCGAACAGATTTCCGTGTCCGGGAATGCCCACTGGACGAGCTGGCCAGTGTTGAAGTCGCTCATCAGATCACCGTGCCGAACCTGCACGGATCTGTACCAGTGGGTTCATTGCCAGAATCCGCCGGGATCTGGACAGACTTACCGGGTCGGCGGGCGGCAAAGGGTGTCACCGTGCACTGCCTGGTAGGTGCCCGCGTTAGTGTGCTGGGGTCTGCCTCAGAGAAAAGTTGAATTTGATGACCACAGCAGAAGCGTCGGCGATCGAATCACGGGTCGGCCACTTCTACCAGATGGACAACACCTACCTGGTCGGCCGGGAGAAGGTACGCGAGTACGCCCGTGCCGTGCAGGACTATCACCCTGCACACTGGGACGTCGCTGCCGCCGCCGAGTTGGGATATCCGGACCTGGTGGCCCCGCTGACGTTCACGTCGGTGCCGGGCATGGCCTGTAACCGGCGCATGTTCGAATCCGTCGTCGTCGGCTACGACACCTATGTGCAGACCGAAGAGGTCTTCGAGCAGCACCGCCCCATCGTGGCCGGCGACGAACTCGTCGTCGATGTCGAACTGACGGCCGTGCGCAAAGTCGCCGGCCGAGAACTGATCACGGTGACCAACACCTTCACCGACCTCTCCGGCGAGCGGGTCCACACCCTGCACACCACCGTCGTCGGTGTCACGACCGAGGAGGTCGATCCCGCCGTCAAGGCCGCCGTGCAGAACGCGATGATGCACGACGTCAAGGTGATGGTGAACGAGGCTGACGACGCGTCCTACCGGAAGACCGTGCGTCCCGACGGCGAGATCCGGATTGCCGACGGAGGCGACCGCACCCCCGGGACGCCGTCCTTCGATGATCTGCAGGTGGGCGACGAGCTGCCCTTACAGACCGCCCATCTGTCCCGCGGGGACGTGGTGAACTATTCCGGCGTCGCCGGTGACGCCAACCCGATCCACTGGGACGAGAACCTCGCCAGGCTGGCCGGGCTGCCCGACGTGATCGCGCACGGGATGCTGACCATGGGTCTGGGTGCCGGATTCGCCTCAGCGTGGTCGGGTGACCCGGGAGCGGTCACCCGGTACGCGGTGCGGCTGTCGGCGCCCGCGATCGTGTCGGCCATCGAGGGCGCCGACATCGAATTCAGCGGCCGGGTCAAGTCGTTGAACCCGGAAACCCGCACCGGTGTCGTCATCGTCGGCGCGAAATCGGGCGGGCGGAAGATCTTCGGGTTGGCGACGCTGGACGTGCGCTTCCGCTGACCCGGCGGTAGCGCGTCTGCTGACGCAAATGTTCTTAGGCACAACAATATCGGGTTCGCGCGCGGACTGAATGCGACAATCCGGGTTTCCGATGCAGCTGTCGGCAAGTTTCGCGCGGGCCAAACCGGGTTACGCACTGCATTGATGGCGGCACGGACAGGGTGCCCAGCATCGCAGAGAAAGTCCAACGATGACGGCCAACGTGACCGAGAAATTGATCGATTCGCATCTGGTCTCAGGTGAGCTGAAACCGGGTGAGGAGATCGCCATCCGGATCGACCAGACGCTGACCGAGGACGCGACGGGCACGCTGGTGATGCAGGAACTGGAAGCGCTCGACCTGGACCGCGCCCAAACCGAGGTCAGCGTGCAATACGTCGACCACAACTTGCTGCAGACCGACGAGAAGAACGCCGAGGACCACGAGTACTTGCGTACCGCCGCGCAGCATTTCGGCTTGTGGTTCTCCAAGGCGGGCAACGGGGTGTCGCACCCGACGCACATGCAGCGCTTCGGCATTCCCGGCAAGACGATGGTCGGCTCGGATTCGCACACGCCGGCGGCGGGCTCGCTCGGCATGCTGGCGATCGGGGTCGGCGGTTTGGAGGTGGCCGTCGCCATCGCGGGCAAGCCGCTGCATCTACGCATGCCCGAAGTGTGGGGCGTGCGGCTGGAAGGCGAACTGCCGCAATGGTGTTCGGCCAAAGACGTGATCCTGGAGATGTTGCGCCGCCATGACGTCAAGGGTGGGGTGAACCGCATCATCGAGTACTACGGGCCGGGATTGGCCAGTGTTACCGCGATGGACCGACACGTCATCGCCAATATGGGTGCCGAACTCGGCGCCACCACGTCGGTGTTTCCCAGCGACGACGCCATCCGGGACTTCCTGCGCGCCGAGGGCCGCGAGGATGACTGGGTCGAGCTACTGGCGGACGACGGCGCGGACTACGACGTCGACGAGACCATCGATCTTTCCGAACTCGAACCCTTGATCGCCAAACCATCGTCGCCCGGCAACGTGGTACCGGTACGGGAAGTAGCGGGCGAGCCGATCGGCCAGGTGGTGATCGGGTCGAGTGCCAACCCCGGCCTTCGTGACTTCGCGATCGCCGCGGCGATGGTCGACGGTCGTCAGACCTCACCCGAGGTCAGCTTCGACATCAACCCGACCTCGCGCCAGATTCTGGCCGACCTGATGTCCATGGGTGCGACGACCTCCCTGGTGATGGCCGGTGCCCGCATTCACCAGGCGGGGTGCATGGGCTGCATCGGAATGGGTCAGGCGCCGGCGACCGGACACAACTCGCTGCGCACCATGCCACGCAATTTCCCGGGCCGGTCGGGCACCAAGGAAGACAAAGTGTGGCTGTGCTCGCCCGAGACAGCCGCCGCTTCGGCGCTGACCGGAGTGATCACCGACCCGCGGGACTGGGCTCGCGACGAAGACGTGGAGTACCCGACGTTGAATCTCCCGGAGAACAGCAGCGTCAACACCGCGATGCTGGTGCCGCCGTTGGACCCTGACGAGGCGGCGGAGGTCGATCCGGTCAAGGGGCCCAACATTTCTGGGCTGCCCGACCTGGAGCCAATTCCCGACGAATTCGAGGCCCCGGTGCTGTTGAAGGTCGGTGACAACATTTCCACCGACGAAATTTCTCCCGCTGGCGCCCGCGCACTGCCGTTTCGGTCGAACATCCCGAAGCTCGCGACGTTCGCCTTCACCCAGGTCGACGAGTCCTACCCCGACCGCGCCCAGGAGACCGAGGAAACCGGCCACGTCATCGTCGGCGGCGACAACTACGGTCAGGGTTCCTCGCGCGAGCACGCGGCCATCGCGCTGCGCCACCTCGGGTTGCGGGTCGTCATCGCGAAGTCGTACGCCCGCATCCACTGGCAGAACCTCGCCAACTTCGGGGTATTGGCGTTGGAGTTCGCCCATCCTGACGACTACGACAGCATCGAGCAGGACGACACCTTGGCGTTCAGTGACCTTCGCGAGGCGCTGGACAGATCCGATCGCATTACCGTCAAGAACGTCACGCAGGACACGACAATTGAAGTGTGTCACCGGCTTTCGCCGCGACAAGTCGAATACATCCTGGCCGGCGGACTTATCCCGCAGTTGACGAAGGAAGACGACTGACCCCGCTGGAGCATTCGGACGAACCCTTGGCTTTGGGTGTGAACACTGGGCTTTGCCGGGGCAGCCTTGGCGGGATTTCGCGTCGTGGCCTCACGCCGAAAGCCGCTGCGTCACAATCAAATCCGACACCGAAATCGTGACGCAGCCAAACGTCTTACGCTGCCGCAGGAAACGGTGCTCTGCCGGTGAAGTCAAGGTTAGACCCAGAACACCGTTCCCCGGCGCGACCTCGTTCCGCGAAGGTGCGCTCGAGCCTCGCCTGGCCAGTGGCCAGGAAACCCCAGCGACACCGACGCCGTTGTCGGACATGCCTTAGTTTGGCTAGCCCGCTATCGATTCGCGCACGTCGAGCAAATGCCATATCCGCCGCCGCGCGCCCGGCGCCCCAGCCGGCGCCGTTGGACGCTGCCACCGGATGCGGCCTCGTCGATGGGAACAGACGGGCGGTGAACTCCTCGACCTTTTGGCTGGTGGCCGCCAGAACGGGGAGCAGCCGACGATCTTGTTTGATCTCTTCGGTGACCGATGCGCTGGTGCTGTCGAGCCGTTCGCCGATGCGCTGGGCGTAGGCGACGAGGAACGAATGCCGAAACGACCGGGTTCGGGTCTGACCGTCGGCGCCGCTGCGTCGTCCAGCAGCGAGCATGGCTCGGTTGGCTTGCACCAACAGCGATGTGGTGAGTAGCTCGACCAGGTTGAGGTCGGTGTCGGAACCGACGACGGTGGCCAGTCCGAGATTCTCCACCCACACTGCGCGACAGCGGTTGGCTTGGCATACTGCGTGCACCAGCACCGCCTTGGCAGCGGCGTAGGGATTCTCGATCCAGATCCGTCGAGCACCCGCCACCGGCGCCCGGCCACGGTCGTGATCGGCGATCGCTTCATGTAGCGAGTGCCTGCTCATCAGTTCTTGCGCCTTGGCTGAGAGGGCTTCCGCTTCGTCGGGGAATCCCGTGGCCTCGGCCTTGGCCAGCAAAGCGCGCACCTTGGCGAGCGTCTTCTCGTCGACGTTGCTCACTGTCGATGGGATGTGTCTGTAGGCACCGGGTGGCGGCAACAGAACCGCGAGGGCAGGAAGTCTCCCGAGCAGAGTCAACACTGCCAGGACGGCGGTCAAAGCTGCATGGCGGTCGACGCCGTTCGCCGTTGCCCAGCGCCCCATCTGCGGTACCTGCGCTACGGGACCGACGACGGTTGCAATATCGGCGAGGTCCGACCGCCATTTCGGGTGCAGTGTCGCGACCGCGTACCGCTGGGACTCAACGACGATGGCCTCGTCGAGGTAGCGGGCGTCGGCTGACTGCAACTTGCGTCGGGCGATCTCGTGCAGGTCCGAGGGCAACCAGCCGTGCTCCCAGGCCGCTCTGATCGCCTCTTGCACGGCGAGCTCGGCCGCAATGTCGAGGTCACTTTCGGACGTCCCGTACTCGGCGAGAATGTCAGCGGCGTGCCGTGCCGCGTGGTCATCAGGACACGAAGCGGCCTGGCTCAAGGCCAAGACGAGGCGTTGAAGGAGTAGCACCCGGTCCGGACCCGGGGAAAAGCCAGCGCGTTCTCGTCCGGCTGCGCCCCGACGCCGGTTCTTCTGCTTGGCTGCCCGCTTCTCACGGTTGCGTCGACTCATGCTTGGAGTCTGCCCACGGGGTGTGACAACTTTCGGTTGCAGCGCCGTCGGCTAGAGCGGATGGCGGGTCACCCGCGAACTTCACCTTCAGCGGTGGTGAGCCAGTGAGCCGATCGGCTCACTCCTCGACGGCGTTTTGGTCCAGATTTCGATTCGAGGGCACCGTCGACCGCGGCGACCGTCGCCGCGGAATCCGGTCTGCGATGCCACTGAGTGAGTTGATCATCCTGTTGAGGGTGTCGACAGCAGACTCCAGGGTGTCAGCCGTGGGTGTCAACCTCTCCACCGCGGGCGCCAGCCGGCTCAGGATTTCAGCGGCTTCGGTGAATTGTTCGAGCGGTCCATCCTTTGCCAGCAGCTTGTCGATGACACCGTCCTGTGCGAACATCCGCTCGATAACGCCGTCCTCTGCGAATATCCGCTCGACCGGCCCGTCCTTGGCGAGCAGCCGATCTGCGAGCCCACCGGGCTCCAGGATCCGCTCCAGGGCGCTACCTTCGACGGATACCCGATCGAGAAGTCCGCCGGGTGCGGTCAACAGGTCGACAACTCCGCCCGCACGCATCAGCTTGTCCGCCGGCCCGCCGCGGGCCAGAGCGCGCCCCATCGCCCTGTCGCTTTCGGTGAATTCGGCAACTCGATTGGCGCCCACGATCGCGCCCCGCAGCGGAAATACGTCGGTAATCGAGTCTGCTGTCTTCGGGGCTTCCCCGCCCAAGGATTGCTTCACAGCCCCGAGCGCGATGGTCGCAGTGGCGAGTCCGGCGTCGGCCACCGCGACACCGGCCCGCGCCGGGGCCATCGCTACGCCGGCGATGAGTTTGCTGAGGTTCACCCGACAAGTGTATGGCGCGGGTGTCGTCTTCGGGGGCGACGGGACCAGCACGGCTGACAGTGGTCCGTCGACGCCTCCGCCATTCATCCACGCCGGAGCGCCAAATCGACTGCAAAATGTCATTTTTGGCTGCATCTACAGATACTGCTGGACGGGTTGTTGCGCACTGCCTCGCGCCCGTTGAATCGCGGGAGATCGCTACATGTTGCTCGTATCGCACTTCCAACGGCAACGGCACGAGACGTCCTGCGTCACATGACAAGTGCCCCACAGTGGTCCGAATGTGCGCGCTGCGTCGATTGGTTTGCTGGTCGGAGAAGGCGAACGAGAACTGTTCGCGCAGATTGGATTTCACGACCAGGCCGGTCGGATTTCGACACGCCACCACGGCACAGTGTCGTCGAGCAGACTCATTGCGCGGCCGACCTGAAGGGGGCCGACCCCGACCCTATTGCCGATGTCTCCGTAGGCCGTGCGGAGCCAAAAGGAAGGGTTTGGACGTCTTCCGGACATCATCGACGATGCTCACCTAGTCCTCAGCCAGCGGGCGGGTAGGTGAGGTGGCCGTCATCGACATGGGCGAAGTCGCTCAACGTCGCTCGGGTTGTGGTCGTTGCGGACATAATGTGGCGGACCTCGGCTCCAGCGACGATCAGCGCATCGGTGATCAGCCTGCGGTGACAGCGCCAAGGAACCGCCTCGCTGCACATGATCGCCGGACGTTGCTGGTCGCTGAGCTCGAGCAGCTCGCCCAGTCCATCGGCGAACTCGGTGGTTTGCATGTAATCGGCGTAGTCACGGAACGCCTTGACTCGCCACGCACCGTTCGGGCTTTCGACACCAGCCGGGGTATGACGCCGGCCACCCAGTTTCTGAATCCATCGGTAGCCAATGTCGGCCGGCATCTCCTCGATTATCGCCGCTTTGTTCCACTGCGGAAACTTCCGTGACGCCGGGTAGGAGCGCACATCGACCAGAACGGTGATCGCGGTGCCGCGCAACATGGCGATTACGTCCTCGAACGCGCGTGTTGAATGACCGATCGTCCAGACACGAGGGGCCATCTTGAAACCTTCCCTGCGGTCGTAGGCGATCCGAACGCATCGAGCATTTCCCCCGGGGCGACGGCGATCGCCGTGCCGTAGCAGCCCGCCAACGGATTATCGACGGTGTTGGGAGCTGATGCCGAAGGTGTCGGAGTCGGCGAGCACGGTGTAGATCTCCCACTTCTCCGCGCCAGGCCCGGTGACCCAGACCTTGTCCTGGGTGGCGAAGCAGCAGGTGGTGCCGAACTCTTCCTCGGTGAACATGCCGACGTCGGTTAGCCGGGCGATCTCGGTGTGCACGACGTCACTGGACTCGACCTCGACCCCGAGGTGATTCAGGGCGCCGCCCTGGCCGGGGTTCTCCAACAGGACCAGCTTCAGTGGCGGGTCGGCGATCGCGAAGTTGGCGTACCCCGGTTTGATCTTGGCGGGCTCGGCGTTGAACAGCTTGGAGTAGAACGTGATTGCCGCGTCGAGGTCATCGACGTTGAGTGCGAGCTGAACACGAGACATCGGAGCCACCCTCTAAGTTGTGAGACATATATCGAACTTGCTGATCCGTTCGACTGTGTCTACCTTTTTGATATATGTCAAGACAGAGTGACAGGATGGTGTGATGCCGAAAGCGTTGCCGGTGATCGATATGACCTCACCGGTGTGTTGTGCGCCGGTCGCGTCGGGCCCGATTAGTGATGCCGATGCGTTGCAGGTGGCGTTGCGGCTCAAGGCGCTGGCCGATCCGGTGCGAGTGAAGATCGTGTCGTATCTGTTCAGTTCCCCGGTGGGAGAAAAGATTTCCGGCGAATTAGCAGCCAGCCTGGATTTGAGTGAATCGACGGTCAGTCACCATCTGACCCAGCTGCGCAAAGCCGGGTTGGTGACCTCGGATCGTCGTGGCATGAACATGTTTCATCGGGTGCGTCCCGAAGCGCTGCAAGCTCTATGCACCGCCCTGGATCCGAACTGCTGCCGGTAGAGAGCCTCTCGAAAGGTTCTCGGCTGGGAGTTGGGCGGTGTGGTCTGCTGCGGAATGTTTGTGATGGCAAAACACGTCGTGACCTGCCGGGCAGGGATAGCATCGCGCCCGTTGGGCGGGTGAGTGGGGCAGTTCCTGGGGGTCTCCTGACGACCAGGCTGGTGATAATCCCTAGGGCGAAGAGTGGTGCACGGTGTCGGTGGCGCCGCCGAATTTACCAATGCTGACGACGGAGGCGAAGAACGCGAAGACTGGTCGGCGCGTCACTGGGCCTTTGGGTTCTTGCCCGAAACAGATCGTCGGATTTGTGCATTGGCCTCGTCGTTACGGAAGCTGACCGGGGTCTCCCCCCTCGCCTCCGTCGCCTCCTGCACCAGGACCGTGGTCCGGGGGTTCCCCAGGTCCGCCCGCAGTCCCGGGGTTGCCGGGGACGGTGACTGCACCGTTGGAGCTGGAGCCGCCGGCGCCACCGTTGCCCCCGTTGGCGCCGCTGCCGCTTGCGTCTAAGAACGGAAAGTCCGAGTCATAGCCATCGCCGCCTCCGCCCCCAACACCGCCATCACCGCCGAATCCACCCCTGCCGGAAGTGCCATTACCGCCGTTGCCGCCGAAGCCACCGTGACCGCCGTCGCCGGCCGAACCACCCGCGTCCAAAACGCCGCCGCCGGGGCGGCCGTCACCGCCACGGCCGCCGTCACCGCCCGATGCCCCGGTGCCCCCATTGCCGCCGGAGCCGCCGATCCCACCCGCGCCGCCGTCGGTGAAGGGAAAGCCACTACTGTCCCCGCCGCTCCCGGCTTCGCCGCCGTCGCCGCCCGCGCCGCCGTTCCCGTTGCGCACCGTTCCTGCGCCTCCGTCGCCGCCGTCGGCGCCTTGACCTCCCCAGCCGCCGCCGCCGCCGTTGCCAAACGAAGTCGTAGCCCCATTGGCGCCGGCTCCACCGGCGCCTCCCTTGCCGCCGTCTCCGCCAGTGCTACCCGCGCCGCCGAGCCCAGCCCGTCCGCCATTGCCACCGTCTCCACCCCGGTCGCCGTCGCTTGCTACGCCGCCGTTACCGCCGTTACCGCCGTTACCGCCGTTGCCGCCGGCGCCGTCGGTGCCGGCCGGGGCGAAGGGCCCGCCACCGGCGTGGCCGCCGGCCCCGCCGTCACCACCGCGGCCCGCA
>NZ_JCALCN010000028.1:0-54983 GCF_059812345.1 Mycobacterium sp. NGS59 | reverse complement strand
CTGCTCGCGCCCAGCTAGTACGCGTCCGTGCTTCGCCCGCCCCCAGGCCCGTCGAACAGGTACGGGTAGTGCACGTTCGGGTCATTCGCGGGACGGAAGCTCGGCGGGGGTGGGCCAGTGCGCCAGGCCGCGGGCAGATGGCAGCCGGTGTCGTAGGAGTAGTCGAGCGGGCTGCCGTCTCGGCCGTTCACCAAGCTGATCGTGACACCGTCGTCGCGACCCTGCGAATAGTTGGCCGAACCCATTGGCAGCGGCGGACTTCCGGGTGCGGCGTTGTTGGGTGTGAAACCTGCTGCCGCGAAACGCGGTGCGAGCTCGGTGACGATCTGCAGCCACTCGGCGGGTGTGGGCGCGGGCTCGGCGAAGAACATGTCGCTGTTTGTCTGCCGACCGATGCTGCGGGTGAACGGGTGCTGGCAGCCGTTGGTGGAGTGGCCGGCGGGCATGGCCGAAAAGCGGCTCGGCGGTGAGTGTTTCGTGATCGCCGCCCGGATCGCGCCGTCGAGGTCGGCCAGCTGTTGCTCAACCCTCTCCAGGTCGGGACGCCCGTTCACGATCTCCTGCAGCCGGTCCAACTCGGAACGGCCGGGGTTGGCATAAGGGTCGAAGGTGTTCGGTTTGACACAGCCGCTGAGCGCAACAGCGACACCGAGCAGCGTCACTGCAATACGGTTCACGGCCGGTCGGGACAATTGTCGGTCATCCAGGGGGTAATGAGGTCGGCGGGCAGTCCTGCCAGGACTACCGCCAGGTTATAGGCACTCATACGTAGGTTGCCGTTGCTGCCCATCCGGGTGTACTCGGAATGCCCGTAGGCCCGCTCGTGCAGTTGACCGTCGCCGTACGGCCCGTCGAACGCGTACCCGGTTTCGGTGGACAGTTCCGCCATGCCCGGCACGTCTTGCGGCGGGGCGCCGAACGCACCGAACGCTGGAATCAGCTCTGAGACAACGTCGTCGGCGCCGATCATGTAGTACGCGTGTCCGGGCAGCACGCCCAGTTGCGCGGCTTCGGTGAGTTCCGTGCCAGGCGAGCCGTAGAGCACGACGTCGCTGACCGGTGCGCCCTGTTGCACGGCGAGACTGGTGGTCAGTGACCCGTAGGAATGCCCGAACGCGGCGATGTGTTGGTCCGGGAGGTTGCTGGCTGCGGCCAATCCCCGGTAGAAGTTGTTCAGGGAACGCGCGCCGTCACGGGCCAGCCAATCGTGGCTGACATCCTTGAGGCTGTCCGGCGCGTCGTAGCCGAGCCATGCGATGGAGGCGACGGCGTCGGGATGCTCGACGCCGGCGTTGCGGCGCAATAGTGCCGCCTCGTTGCGCTGAAAACCCGCCTCCCGCACCATGTTCGCTACGCTGGCGCTCACTCGGCTGTTCAAGCCGCTCACCGACACGGCGACGCGTTCTGCGTTGTCGACGTCGCCAACGCCTACCGCCGCCAGCACCTTTCCGGGTTTGCTTGTGGTGTCCAGCAGGATCAGGCCGGCACCGGGATTGTCGGTCAAAGTCTGTTGCAGCGCCTGCAAGTCGGCCAACTTGCCTGGGTTGGTGTGCCAGCCATAGGCATCGAGCCAGCCCTGCTGTAGCCGATCGATTTCGCGTTGCAGCGCAGGAACATTGAGTTGGTTGCGGACGACGACTGGGATGCCGTCCAGGTTGCGGACGGCATCGGGGAACCGTTGCTTGACCTGATCCTGTTCGTTGGGGGTCAGCGACCGCCACCACAAGTTCACTTCTTGCGCAGTGCTGTTCGCCGGCGGCAACGCCGGCAGGTGAGGTGGTTGATGGGCGAGTTGGAGCTCGACTTGCGCAGCGGAGAGGTCGCCGTCGGCACCGCGAATCGCCGCCGCCAGATCCTCGTCGGCGATCTCGGCCGATAACAACAATTGCCGCATGCTTTCAGTCAGTCGCATTGCGGCTTCGAAGATGGTCTGTTGATCGGCGACCGACCGGGAGACCAGGTCGGACGGCAGCACGACCGCGCCGGTGCGGTCGTCGATGATCAGCTGGTTCTCTCGTGCCAGTCCGCGTAGCGCCTGAAGGCGCGATTTGATGGTGGCGACCTCGTCGGCCGATTGTTCGGCCGCGTGCGCGACGGCGTCGCAGGCGTCGGCGTGTTCGTCCAACACCGTCGTGGTGTGGTGGGCCGCCGCCTGCGCGGCGTCGGCGGCGTCGCCACCGAAACTCAGCAGACGCATCGTCTCGCTGAGCGCCGCCGACGCGGTGCGGGTGCCGTGTGCGCGCCTGATCGCGGCGTCGAATACCGTGCGGATCGCCGCGGGATCCCAGCGCTCGATGTCCGCCGGACTCAGCGTCATCCAAGATCGCCGACGCCGTACCGGTCCATCATCAAGAAGGCGACGGCGGCCACCTTCAAGCCGTCGGCATGGTCGCCGAAGCGGGCCAGGTGGCTCGCGCTGCTAGCCGTCCAGCAGTCCAGCAACTGCAACAACGTTCCCGCGGAGGAACCGACCCAGCCCGGGTGGGCGCCGTCGGCGTCGCGATGACTGGACTGCTGCAAGTTCAGCAGTGAGCGGCCGTGGTCGGCCAACTGATCGCCAATCCGGGCCAGCACTTCGGGACTGACCCGTACCTCTTCTGCCATGACTACCCCTCGCCGAGAACAACTTTCGGCAAAGTGTGATCGCAGACAGCGGGGCGGGCGACTCACCATGGTCAGCGCCTGTGCATGACTTGCGGCGCTTGGCGTCAAAGCGTATTACGTATCGGGTGGTGAAGGCATATCGAGCACGGGTTCGGTTTCACTCGCGCCCGTGCATGCCGGCGACAGCGCCGTGCGTGGCGTGGTGGCCGAACACCCGAGCGGGTTGCTCCGCACCGGGTCGGCCTACGTTCCGCACGGTGCGTGAACGCCCCCCGGTCGGGCGTCGTTACTTACGGAACTTGCGCGCCTTGCGCCTGATGCCCACGCCGCCCCACAGCGAGAATCCGTGGATCCGCACGTTCGGGGCGCCCGGACTGCCCCCGTCGACTACGGCGTGGTCGAAGTTGCCCATGATCCCGCGACCCTCGATCTCGACGTTGACCTCCGGCGGCAGCAGGATGGTCTGGGCGCCCATGATCGAGTACGCCTTGATGTCGACTTCGGTCGAGGTGAAGTCGGCGTAGCGCAGGTCCACCACGCCGCTACCCCAGAACGTGAACGTCGTCAGCTTCCTCGGCACGTTCCAGCGACCGCGACGCTCGAAACCGCTCATGATGGCCAGCAGCAACGTGGACGGCGCCGGATTGCACTTACCGCCGCGACGCGCGCTCACGGCTGTGCCGGGCAGATCGGCACGCAGCTGGTCGAGCTCCCGATAGGTCGTCGCCGCGTACGCTTTCGTTAGCCGCTCTTCGTATTCGTTGGGTTGCAGGCGACCCTGCTCGGCCGCGTAGGCCAGCAACTGCGCAATCTGAATGCGATCGGTGTCGGCGGCGCGCGCCAAATCCTCGCGCGTGGCGTTCACATCACGCCGGGCTGGGTTGGTCATCTCACCCGCGAGCTTACGACGTAACAGATTTGCTGCAAGAGGTGTTGGCTAAACTGCAATCTTCGTCCGGCCCAGGCGTCCCGCTCAGGACGAAGAAGCCCAGCTCGGAGGCCTTTTTTCCAGGAACGCGAGCATGCCTTCGCGCGCTTCGCCAGAAACGAACAAGCGGGCGGACTCCTCGGCGAGCCGCTGCGCGTCGCGGTCGAATCCCTCAAGCACGGCGGCGGTCGTCAGCGCCTTGGACGCCGCCAGACCCTGCGGCGATCCGCGGCCGACGTCGGCGACCACCCCGGCCACCGCGGCTTCGACGTCCTCGGCGGCCAGGGTGATCAACCCGATCTCGGCGGCTTCGCTGGCGCCGAACGTTTCACCGGTGAGGTAGTAGCGCGCCGAGGCCCGCGCGGAGAGCTTCGGCAGCAGTGTCAGGGAGATGATCGCCGGCGCGACCCCGATCCTGGCTTCGGTCAGGGCAAAGGTGCTGCGCGGTCCGGCGACCACGATGTCGCACGCTCCCACCAGACCGAATCCGCCCGCCCGCACGTGCCCGTTGATAGCCCCGATCACCGGTCGCGGCGACGCGACGATCGCGCGCAGCAACGCCGTCATCTCCTGTGCACGCGCCACCGCCAGGTCGTACGGGCTGCCTTCGCCGGCCTCACTCAGGTCGGCGCCGGCGCAGAACGTGCCGCCGGTGTGGCCGAGCACCACCACCCGCACCGCCGGGTCGTCAGCGGCGGCCCGCAGCCCGTCGTGCAGTTGGGTGACCAGAGTGGTCGACAGCGCGTTGCGGTTGTGCGGCGAGTTCAGCGTCAGCCTGGCTACCGCGCCGTCGCGCGCGTACTCGACGAGGGTGCCCATCAGTACGAGCGGGGCAGGCCGAGCGAGGTCTGCGCGACGAAGTTCAGCACCATCTCGCGGCTGATCGGCGCGATCCGCGCCAGCCGGGACGCGGTCAGCATCGCGGCCACGCCGTACTCCTTGGTCAGCCCGTTGCCGCCCATGGACTGCACGGCCTGGTCGACCGCCCGGGTGGACGCCTCACCGGCGGCGTACTTGGCCATATTCGCGGCCTGGGCCGCGGCGCCGTCGTCGCCGCTGTCGTACAACGCGGCGGCCTTCTGCATCATCAGCTTGGCCAGTTCGACCTCGATGTGGCACTGCGCCAGCGGATGCGCCAGACCCTGGTGCGCGCCGATCGGGGTGGACCAGACTTGGCGCGTCTTGACGTAATCGACGGCTTTATTCAGCGCGAACCGGCCCATGCCGACGGCGCTGGCCGCGCCCATGATGCGCTCGGGGTTCAGGCCGGCGAACAGCTGCGCGATGGCGGCGTCCTGGGCGCCGACGAGTGCGTCGCTGGGCAGCCGGACGTCGTCGAGGAACACCTGGAACTGCCGCTCGGGGCTGATCAGCTCCATCTCGATCGGCGTGTAGGTGAAGCCGGGGGCGTCGGTGGGCACGACGAACAGCGCCGGCCGCAGCTTGCCGGTTTTCGCCTCTTCGGTGCGGCCCACCACCAGCACCGCCTGCGCCTGGTCGATCCCGGAGATATAGACCTTCTGGCCCTTGAGGATCCAGTCGCTGCCGTCGCGGCGGGCGGTCGTGGTGATCTTGTGGGAGTTGGATCCGGCGTCGGGCTCGGTGATGGCGAACGCCATCGTCAGCGAGCCGTCAGCGATGGACGGGATCCAGCGCTTCTTCTGCTCTTCGGTACCGAACTTGCTGATGATGGTGCCGTTGATGGCAGGTGAGACCACCATCAGTAGCAGCGCGCTGCCCGCGGCCGCCATCTCCTCCATCACGAGCGCCAGTTCGTACATGCCGGCGCCGCCGCCGCCGTACTCCTCGGGCAGGTTCACTCCGAGGAAGCCGAGTTTGCCTGCCTCGTGCCACAATTCGTCGGTGTGCTCCTGGGCGCGCGCCTTCTTCAGGTAGTACTCGGCGCCGTAGCCCGCCGCCCACTCCGACACGGCTTTGCGCAGCGCCTGGCGGTCTTCGTTCTCGATGAAACTGGTATCAATCATTGTGGATCTCCTTCTGATTCGGGCGCTTCCACGCGTGCCAGCACGGCGCCCACTTCGACTTGTTGACCGGTGGAGACATTGAGTTCGGCAAGCACGCCGTCGTTCGGCGCGGTGATCGTGTGTTCCATCTTCATCGCCTCCAGCCAGATGAGCGGCTGTCCGGCGGTGACGGTGTCGCCGACGTCAGCACCGACGCGGATCACGTTGCCGGGCATGGGTGCGACCAAGGAGCCTTGCGCGACGGCCGAGTCGGGCTCGGGGTACCGAGGCAACGCGACCAGGTGCACCGGACCGCGTGCGGAGTCGACGTAGACGTCGTTGTGGTAGCGCGCCACGGCGAAGCGGCGGCCAACCCCGTTTTCGGCCAGCACCACTTCGTCGGGTGTCGCCGAGACCAGCTGCACGGTCGGATCGTCGGGCAGCGCCAACGCCGTTCGGGTGTAACGGTATTGGACTCGCTGCTCGCTGTCGTCGTCGTCCCGGTAGGTCTTGACCTGGAAGCCCGACGCGAGATTGCGCCAGCCGCTGGGCAGCGATCCGAACACCTTGGCGGTGGCGCGGTTGTGGGCGGCGTCGGCCAGCGCGGCGGCGATCGCCGACAACCGAACCGTCGCCGCGTCGGCCAGTGGCGCCGACAGCTCGGCCAACCCGTGGGTGTCGAAAAACGCTGTGTCGGTGGCACCGTCGAGGAATGCCGGGTGGCGCAGCACGTTCACCAGCAGCTCACGGTTGGTGCGCAGACCGTGCACCTGGGCGCGGGCCAGCGCGTCGGCGAGCACCAGCGCCGACTGGCGCCGAGTCGGCGCATACGAGATGACCTTGGCCAACATCGGGTCGTAGAAAATCGACACGGCCGAACCGTCGACGATGCCGGAGTCGAGCCGGATCCCGGTCCGGTGGCCCAGGGTTTCGAACTGGGTGCGTACCGAGGGCACGTGGATCCTGTGCACGGTGCCGGCCTGCGGCTGCCAGCCGCGCGCCGGATCCTCGGCATAGAGCCGGACTTCGATCGAATGCCCGTGCGCAACAGACGGTTCGGCGTCCAAGCGACCGCCGTCGGCCACGTCAATCTGCAGCTCGACCAGGTCGAGCCCGGTGGTCTCCTCGGTGACCGGGTGCTCGACCTGAAGGCGGGTGTTCATCTCCAGGAAGAAGAACTCGCCCTCGTCGTCGGCGAGGAACTCCACGGTGCCGGCCCCGGTGTAGTTGATCGCGGACGCGGCCAACCGGGCCGCTTCGAACAGCTTGGCCCGCATGCCCGGTGTCCGCTCCACCAGCGGCGAGGGTGCCTCTTCAATGACTTTCTGGTGGCGACGCTGAATGGAGCATTCGCGCTCACCGACAGCCCACACGGTGCCGTGCGCGTCGGCCATCACCTGCACCTCGATGTGATGCCCGGTGGGCAGGTAGCGCTCGCAGAACACCGTCGGATCACCGAACGCGGATTGGGCTTCGCGTTGCGCGGCCTCCACTTCACCTGCCAAGGCGGACAATTCGTGCACCACCCGCATGCCGCGGCCGCCGCCGCCCGCGGACGCTTTGACGAGCACCGGCAACTGGTCCTGGGTGACGGTGTCGGGGTCGAGTTCGTCGAGCACCGGAACCCCGGCGGCGGACATCAGCTTCTTGGATTCGATCTTGGAACCCATCGCCCGCACGGCGTCCACCGGCGGTCCGATCCAGGTCAGGCCTGCCTGTTGGACGGCGGCGGCGAATTCGGCGTTCTCCGAGAGGAATCCGTAGCCGGGGTGGATGGCGTCGGCGCCGGCGGCGTGTGCGGCCGCGATCAGAGCTTCGGCGTTGAGGTAGTCGTTGGTCTGCGGCAGCCGGACCCGGGCGTCGGCCTCGGCGACATGCGGCGCGGCGACGTCTGGGTCGGTGTAGACGGCAACGGTCCCCAGGCCCAGCCTCCGGCAGCTGGCGAAGACCCGACGGGCGATCTCGCCGCGGTTGGCGACCAGCACTCGAGTGATCATGGGACTCACATCCGGAAGACGCCGAAGTTCGACGTCCCCTTGATCGGGCCATTGGCGATGGCGGACAAGCAGATTCCCAACACGGTGCGGGTGTCGCGCGGGTCGATCACCCCGTCGTCGTAGAGCATCCCGGACAGGACCAGCGGCAGCGACTCCGCCTCGATCTGGCCCTCGACCGCGGCCCGCATCGCCGCGTCGGCGTCCTCGTCGACCTGCTGGCCGCGGGCTTCGGCCGCCGCGCGGGCCACGATGGACAACACCCCGGACAGCTGGGCGCCGCCCATCACCGCCGACTTCGCGCTCGGCCAGGCGAACAGGAACCGCGGGTCGTACGCGCGCCCACACATGCCGTAGTGCCCCGCTCCGTACGACGCGCCGAGCAGCAGCGAGATGTGCGGGACCTTCGAATTGGACACGGCGTTGATCATCATCGAGCCGTGCTTGATCATCCCGCCTTCTTCGTAGTCCTTGCCCACCATGTAGCCGGTGGTGTTGTGCAAGAACAACAGTGGCGTGTCAGACCGGTTGGCCAGCTGGATGAACTGGGTGGCCTTCTGGGATTCCTCGCTGAACAGCACGCCCCGGGCGTTGGCCAGGATTCCGACCGGGTAACCATGCAGCTGGGCCCAACCGGTGACCAACGAAGAGCCGTACAGCGGCTTGAATTCGTCGAATTCGGAGCCGTCGACGATGCGGGCGATCACCTCGCGCGGATCGAATGGGATGCGCAGGTCTGCCGGCACGATGCCGATGAGTTCATCGGTGTCGAACAGCGGCTCGGTGACCTCCCGCGGCTCCGGTCCCTGCTTCTTCCAGTTCAACCGCGCCACGATGCGACGCCCGATGCGGATGGCGTCGGGCTCGTCGATCGCGAAGTAGTCGGCCAGACCCGAAATACGGGCGTGCATTTCGGCACCGCCGAGAGATTCGTCGTCGGACTCCTCGCCGGTGGCCATCTTCACCAGTGGGGGACCGGCCAGGAACACCTTGGAGCGTTCCTTGATCATCACCACGTGGTCGGACATGCCCGGCACGTACGCACCGCCCGCGGTGGAGTTGCCGAATACCAGTGCGATGGTGGGGATTCCGGCCGCCGACAGCCGGGTCAGGTCACGGAACATCCGTCCACCCGGGATGAAGATCTCTTTCTGGGTGGGCAGATCCGCGCCACCGGACTCGACCAGTGAGATCACCGGCAGCCGGTTCTCGAAGGCAATCTGATTGGCGCGCAGGATCTTCTTCAGCGTCCAGGGATTGCTGGTGCCACCTTTGACCGTGGGGTCGTTGGCGACGATCATGCACTCCACGCCTTCGACGACACCGATTCCGGTGACCGTGCTGGCACCCACCTTGAACGCACTGCCCCAGGCCGCCAGCGGGCTCAACTCCAGGAACGCCGAGTCCGGGTCGACGAGCAGCTCGACGCGCTCGCGCGCCGTCAGCTTGCCCCGGGCATGATGGCGCTCAACGTATTTCGGTCCGCCGCCCTCGACGGCGTTGGCGAATTCTGCTGCGATCTCGTCGAGTTTGGTCGTGGTGGCCGCGGCGGCGTCGTTGAAGGCCTCGGCGGACGGGTCGAGGGTGGACCTCAGCACGGTCATGATTGGTATCCCAGGAGTTTGGCGGCCAGGGCGGTGAGGATCTCGGTGGTTCCGCCGCCGATGCCGATGATTCTCATGTCGCGGTACTGGCGTTCGATCTCTGACTCCGCCATGTACCCCATGCCGCCGAACAACTGGACGCCTTGATTGGCCACCCACTCGCCGGCCTCGACGGCCGTGTTCTTGGCGAAGCACACCTCGGCGATCAGGTTGTCCTCTCCGGCCAACTGGCGTTCCACGACATGCCGGGCGTAGACACGGGCGACGTCGATGCGCCGCGCCATCTCGGCGAGCGTGTTCTGCACCGCCTGCCGCGAAATCAACGGCCGGCCAAAGGTTTCCCGGTCGCGGCACCATTGCGCGGTGATGTCCAGGCAGCGCTGCGCACTCGAATACGCTTGCGCGGCAAGGCCGATGCGTTCGGAGACGAAGGCCTGTGCGATCTGCAGGAAGCCGCTGTTCTCCGCCCCGACGAGGTTCGCGATGGGCACCCGGACGTCGGTGTACGAGAGCTCGGCGGTATCGGAGGACCGCCATCCCATCTTGTCCAGCTTTCGGCTCACCTCGAAGCCGGGCGTGTCTTTGTCGACGACGACCAGCGAAACTCCGCCCGCGCCGGGCCCGCCGGTGCGTACCGCGGTCACGACGAAGTCGGCGCGCACCCCCGAAGTGATGTAGGTCTTGGCCCCGTTGATCACGTAGTGGTCGCCTTCCCGTACGGCCGATGTCCGCAGATGCCCGACGTCGGATCCGCCGCCGGGTTCGGTGATGGCCAATGAGCCGATCTTCTCGCCGGCCAACGTCGGGCGCACGTAGGTGTCGATCAGCCGCTCATCACCGGATGCGATCATGTGCGGCACCGCGATCCCGCAGGTGAACAGCGAGGCGAACACCCCGCCCGGCGCGCCGGACTGGTGCATTTCCTCGCAGATGATCACCGCGTCGACGCCGTCCCCGCCGCCACCCCCGACCGCCTCGGGGAAGTTCGCCCCCAGCAGGCCCGCCTCACCCGCACGCCGGTGCAGGTCGCGGGGCAGTTCGCCGCTACGTTCCCACTCGTCGATGTTGGGCAGGATTTCCCGTTCGGCGAACGACCGCACGGTCTTTCGCAACTGTTCGCGTTCGGGGGTGGTCCAGATGCTCACAACAACCTCTCCGGAATGTCGACGTGGCGGCTGCGCAACCATTCACCCAGCCCCTTCGCCTGCGGGTCGAAGCGCGCCTGGTAGGCGACGCCTTGCCCGAGGATTCCCTCGATCACGAAATTCACCGCCCGCAGATTGGGCAATACGTGCCGGGTCACTTCCAGGCCGCCCGCTTCGGGAAGAAGTTCCTTGAGCAGTTCGACGGTCAAGGTGTTGGCCAGCCACCGCCACTGCTCGTCGGTGCGGACCCACACCCCCACATTGGCCGAGCCGCCCTTGTCACCACTGCGCGCGCCCGCGATCAGTCCCAGCGGCACCCGCCGGGTCGGTCCGGCCGGCAACGGCTCCGGCAGGGCCGGCGCAGCCGCCGGTTCCAGCACCAAAGTGTCTGCGGCAGGCTCGATCTCGATACGCGTACCGTCAGCGTGCACCGCGACGTGCGGCACCAGGCCGGCGTCGACATAGCCGGGAGTGAACACCCCGTACACCTGACCGTCGCCGGGCGGGGCGGTGGCGGTGAACCCCGGGTAGCTGGCCAGCGCCAATTCGACTGCGGCACCGGAGAATTTGCGTCCCACGTTGGCGGGGTCGGGATCACGCACGACGCAGCTGAGCAGCGCGCTGGCGGTTTGTTCGGTGTCCGCGTCGGGGCGGTCGGTGCGCGACAGCGTCCACTCCAACTCGGCGGGCTGCACCGTCATCGTGGCCTCGAGCTGACGTCGCACCAACTCCGCTTTCGCCTCGATGTCCAGTCCGGTCAGCACGAACGTCATGGAGTTGCGGAATCCGCCGATGCTGTTCAGCGACACCTTCAGCGTCGGCGGGGGCGGTTCGCCGACGACGCCGCTGATGCGGACCCGGTCAGGTCCGTCCTGGGCGAGCTGGACGCTGTCCATCCGGGCCGTCACGTCCGGGTTGGCGTAGCGGGCGCCGGTGATCTCGTAGAGCAGTTGGGCGGTGACGGTGTCGACGCTGACCAGGCCGCCGGTGCCGGCATGCTTGGTGATCACCGCCGATCCGTCGGCGTCGACCTCGGCCAGCGGGAAGCCGGGGTAGGTCAGGTCCGGTATGTCGGTGAAGAAGGAGAAGTTGCCGCCCGTGGCCTGGGTGCCGCACTCGATGACGTGGCCGGCGACGACGGCGCCGGCGAGCCGGTCGTAGTCGGTGCGGCCCCAACCGAAGTGCGCGGCGGCCGACCCGACGATCACCGAAGCGTCGGTGACCCGGCCGGTGACCACCACGTCGGCGCCGACGGCCAGGCAGTCCGCGATGCCCCATCCGCCCAGGTAGGCGTTGGCCGTCAGGGGTGAACCCAGTCCCAGTTCGGCGGCGCGGGGTTGCAGGTCGTCGCCCTCGACGTGGGCCACCCGGACCGGGACACCCAGCCGCTCGGCCAGGGCGCGCACCGCGTCGGCCAGTCCGGCGGGGTTGAGGCCGCCGGCGTTGGCGACGATGCGCACCCCACGCTCGTGGGCCAGGCCCAGACACTCCTCGAGCTGGGTCAGGAAGGTCTTCGCGTAGCCGCGGTCGGGATTTTTCATCCGGTCGCGGCCCAGAATCAGCATGGTCAGCTCGGCCAGATAGTCGCCGGTGAGATAGTCCACCTCACCGCCGGTGAGCATTTCGCGCATGGCTGAAAGCCGGTCACCGTAGAAACCGGAGCAGTTCGCGATACGCACGGCACCAGAACGGGCCAATGCGCGTCCTCCCTCCGTCGGGATCGATCAACCAACCAACCGGTAGGTTAGCGGGTACCGCCGGTGTCGCGTCAACCGGCTCGGACCCCCGCAAAGCCTCCGACCCGGCCCGATTTTGGCGACCAGCAGGTCCACCGACTATCCTGATCGGCAACTGTCGCCACGCGGGCGAAGGATGCCGCGCGACACACCCGACCGAAACCCCGAACGAGGAGTCAGGCCCGACCATGGCCACACCCAAGCGCAGGATGTCGCGCTCGAATACCCGCAGCCGGCGCTCGCAGTGGAAGGCCACCGCCACCGAGCTGGTGGGCGTCAACGTTGCCGGTCAAAAACACAAGGTGCCGCGGCGGCTGCTCAAGGCCGCTCGCCTGGGCCTGATCGACCTCGACAAGCGCTGACAAAGCGGCTGACAAAGGCTGGATTGACCGACCCCTCAGCGGACCACCGGGTGGCCCGCTTTGTCGTCCGGTCGGCGCGCCTCTCAGCCCGCTCTCAGGCCTTCGTACGACACTGAGCCCCGTGCGAATACTTGTCGTCGACGACGACCGTGCGGTGCGCGAGTCGCTGCGCAGGTCGCTTGCCTTCAACGGCTACTCGGTCGAACTGGCCCATGACGGCGTGGAGGCGCTCGAGCGAATTGCCAGCGACCGGCCCGATGCGGTCGTTCTGGATGTGATGATGCCGCGGCTGGACGGCCTGGAGGTGTGCCGTCAGCTCCGCAGCACCGGCGACGACCTGCCCATCCTGGTGCTGACGGCGCGCGATTCCGTCTCCGAGCGCGTGGCAGGTCTGGACGCCGGAGCCGACGACTACCTGCCCAAGCCGTTCGCCCTGGAAGAACTGCTGGCCCGGATGCGGGCGCTGCTGCGCCGCACCAAGCCCGAGGACGTCGCGGAATCGGTGGCGATGCGGTTCTCCGATCTGACCCTGGACCCGGTGACCCGCGAGGTCACCCGCGGCCAGCGCCGAATCAGCCTCACCCGAACCGAGTTCGCGTTGCTGGAGATGCTGATCGCCAATCCGCGCCGGGTGCTGACCCGCAGCCGCATCCTGGAAGAGGTATGGGGATTCGATTTCCCCACCTCAGGCAATGCTCTGGAGGTGTACGTCGGGTACCTACGGCGTAAGACCGAGGCCGACGGCGAGCCGCGGCTGATCCACACCGTGCGCGGTGTGGGTTACGTGCTACGCGAAACACCGCCCTGATGCTCGGTTTCCGCCGCAAACGGCGCGCGCCGCTGCGAGCGACGAGCTCCCTGTCGCTGCGGTGGCGGGTGATGCTGCTGGCGATGTCCATGGTGGCGATGGTGGTCGTGCTCATCTCCTTCGCCGTCTACGCGGTGATCTCGGCCGCGCTGTACACCGACCTCGACAACCAGCTGCAGAGCCGTGCCCAGCTGCTCATCGCCAGTGGTTCGCTGGCGGCCGATCCGGGCAAGGCCATCGAGGGCACCGCCTATTCGGACGTCAACGCGATGCTGGTGAACCCGGGCCGGTCCATCTACACCGCCAACCAGCCGGGCCAGACCCTGCCCGTCGGAACCCCGGAGAAGGCGGTCATCCGCGGAGACCTGTTCATGTCCCGGCGCACCGCCGCCGGCCAGCGGGTGCTTGCCATCCATCTGCCCAACGGCAGCTCGCTGCTCATCTCCAAGAGCCTCGAGCCCACCGAACACGTGATGAGCAGACTGCGTTTCGTGCTGGTGATGGTCGGCGGCGTCGGCGTGGCGGTGGCTGCGGTGGCCGGCGGGATGGTCACCCGGGCCGGCCTGCGTCCGGTCGGCCGGCTCACCGAGGCGGCCGAGCGGGTGGCCCGCACCGACGACCTGCGTCCGATCCCGGTATTCGGCAGCGACGAGCTGGCCCGGCTCACCGAAGCGTTCAACCTGATGCTGCGTGCGCTGGCCGAATCGCGGGAACGCCAGGCGCGGCTGGTCACCGATGCCGGACACGAATTGCGTACACCGCTCACGTCGTTGCGGACCAACGTCGAACTGCTGATGGCCTCGATGGCCCCCGGTGCCCCGCGGCTGCCCGAACAGGAGATGGTCGACCTGCGCGCCGACGTCCTGGGTCAGATCGAGGAATTGTCGACGCTGGTCGGCGATCTGGTCGACCTGACCCGCGGCGATGCCGGCCAAGCCGTGCACGAGCCGGTCGACATGACCGACGTCATCGACCGCAGTCTGGAACGAGTTCGTCGGCGTCGCAACGACATTCACTTCGACGTCGAGGTCGTTCCGTGGCAGGTCTACGGTGATCCGGCTGGGCTGTCGCGGGCTGCGTTGAACCTGATGGACAACGCCGCCAAGTGGAGTCCGCCGGGTGGTCGGGTGGGAGTGCGGCTGCGTCAACTCGACCCTTCCCACGCCGAACTGGTGGTCTCCGACCACGGTCCCGGCATCCCGCCGCAGGAACGGCGCCTGGTGTTCGAGCGGTTCTACCGGTCCGCCTCCGCGCGCGCGATGCCCGGCTCGGGTCTGGGACTGGCGATCGTCAAGCAGGTGGTGCTCAACCATGGTGGATCGCTGCGTGTCGAGGACACCGAACCGGGCGCCCAGCCGCCCGGGACTTCGATCTACGTGCTGCTACCCGGCCGCCCGATGCCCAGTGCGGTGTATCCGCCGACCGACAGTGACACAAATCACGGCGACCCGGAGAGCTCACGGGGTTCGGCGAATGTCATCTCAGTGGATTCTTAGTCCGCGCGCGCAGGGTGGTTGTGCAGTTAGTGTTGAAAACCAAGCCATGCAAGCAACGCATGCTCGAGTAGGCCTTGAAGCCCCAAGTAGTAGAGGAAGAGCGTCTTAGCGACATGACGAATCACCCGAGGTATTCGCCACCGCCGCAGCAGCCGGGTTACAGCGCCACGCCTAATCAGCCTGTGCCTCCCGCCTATGCCCAGGGGCAGCAAAGCTACAACCAGCAGTTCGACTGGCGCTATCAGCCGTCGCCGCAGCAGCCGTTTCGTTCCTTCGATCCGCTCAGCGGCACCGGCGCGGGCCCGATACCCCACAACACGGGTTCCGGGCCGCTGCCCGGCGCGACGGGTTCGCGCCCGATACCGACCGTCACGGGGCCCGGACCGCTCCCCGGTCCGACCATGTCGGGTCCGATCCCGGGGATGCTGCCGCCGATGGCACCGCCGCCGCGGCGGCGTCGGTCCGGAGGCCTGATCTTCGGTGCGCTGGCCATCGCGGTGGTATCGGCCGGCATCGGCGGCGCGGCCGCGACCGTCGTCGAATTGGGCCACCAATCCGGGTCCGGCAGAGGCACTTCGGCGTCGCCGGGGGCGGCGCCGAGTGTTCCGGCCGCCAACATGCCCGCAGGCTCGGTCGAGCAGGTCGCAGCCAAGGTGGTGCCCAGCGTCGTCATGCTCGAGACCGACCTGGGCCGCGCGTCCGAGGAAGGCTCCGGGGTCATCCTGTCGGCTGACGGGCTGATCCTGACCAACAACCACGTCGTCGCGGCAGCGGCCAAACCGCCCGCCAACAGTCCGCCGCCGAAGACCACCGTGACCTTCTCCGACGGCCGTACCGCGTCGTTCAGCGTGGTCGGTGCCGATCCGACCAGTGACATCGCCGTCATCCGGGTGCAGGGCGTCTCCGGCTTGACCCCGATCTCGATGGGCTCTTCGTCGGGACTGCGGGTCGGCCAACCGGTGTTGGCGATCGGGTCGCCGCTGGGACTGGCCGGCACGGTCACCACCGGCATCGTCAGCGCGCTCAACCGGCCGGTGTCCACCACGGGCGAGGCCGGCAACCAGAACACCGTGCTGGATGCGATTCAGACCGACGCCGCGATCAACCCGGGCAACTCCGGCGGGGCCCTGGTCAACATGAGCAGCCAGCTGGTCGGCATCAACTCGGCCATCGCCACGCTGGGCGCCGATTCCGGCGACGCGCAGAGCGGCTCGATCGGGCTCGGCTTCGCGATCCCGGTCGACCAGGCCAAACGGATCGCCGACGAGTTGATCAGCACCGGCAAGGCGTCGCACGCCTCGCTGGGCGTTCAGGTCACCACCGACAAGGACGCCCCGGGTGCCAAGGTGATGGAGGTGGTGGCCAACGGCGCCGCGGCCAACGCCGGTGTGCCCAAGGGTGTCATCGTCACCAAGGTCGACGACCGGCCGATCAACAGCGCCGACGCGTTGGTTGCCGCGGTGCGTTCCAAAGCGCCCGGCGACAAAGTGTCGCTGACCTATCAAGATCCCGCGGGTGGCAGCCGCACGGTGCAAGTCACGCTCGGAAAGGCGGACCAGTGATGAAGGTCGAGGGGCAGCTGTCAGACCTCGGATATACGGTGGCACCCATGGAACAGGGCGCGGAGTTGGTTGTCGGGCGGGCGCTGGTCGTCGTCGTCGACGACCGCACCGCGCACGGCGACGAGGACCACAGCGGCCCGCTGGTCACCGAATTGCTGACCGAGGCCGGGTTCGTCGTCGACGGTGTGGTGGCGGTCGAGGCCGACGAGGTCGAGATCCGCAACGCGTTGAACACCGCCGTCATCGGCGGGGTGGACCTGGTGGTGTCTGTCGGCGGGACGGGAGTCACGCCGCGCGACGTCGCACCCGAGGCCACCCGCGAGATCCTGGACCGGGAAATCCTGGGCATCGCCGAGGCCATCCGCGCCTCGGGTCTGTCGGCCGGCATCACCGATGCCGGGCTGTCACGCGGGCTGGCCGGGGTCTCCGGCAGCACGTTGGTGGTCAACCTGGCCGGGTCGCGATACGCGGTGCGCGACGGGATGGCAACGCTGAATCCGCTCGCGGCCTACATCATCGGCCAGCTGTCCAGCCTGGAGATCTGAGTCCGGCTCAAGCGTCGGCGCGGGGCCCGTGCTCGGGCCGTGGTGACAACTCGAAAGCTCCCTGAGCCCCGCCGTGCCGACCCGAGCTGCTGCCGCCGGTCTGGCTCGCGAGCAGGTCGCGGATCTCCTGGAGCAGGACGACCTGCGCGTCGTCGGCCTGCTCGACCTCGCCCTGCTTGCGCAGCTTGCTGTAGGGCAGCACCACCAGGAAATACACGACCGCCGCGAGCAGGAAGAAGTTGATCGCCGACGACAGCACGACGTTGAAGTCGATGTACTTGGCGGATTCTCCCTCGCCGGCGATGTGGATCTTCAGCAGCCCGACCTGTGACGTCTGACCGACGCCGATCGAGCTGACCAGCGGTTTGATGATGCTGTCGGTGAAGGCAGTGACCAGCGCCGTGAACGCAGTACCGATGACCACCGCGACCGACAGGTCGACGATATTGCCCCGCGACAGAAACTCCTTGAACCCTTTGAGCATCAGTACGTCCTTTCTGCAATGGGCCCACATTGATCCGGAATTCCAACCCCGAATGAAAACCTAGCTCAGTCGGCACCGTTTGCCATGATGCCGTGCTGGTCGCCACGCCCACGGATCGCGCAGTCGATCAGCGTCGAGAAGGCCTGCCGGCTCGCGGAATCGGGCAGGCCGACCAATTCCTCGCGCGCCTGATCGGCTGTCGCCGCTGCCTCGGCCGCGGCCAGGGCGTGCGAGAGGTGGGACGCCGTGCCGACCAACCTGCCCAACCGGGACAGACGCTGGACCACGTCGGCTGAGGCGCCGGCGCACAGCGCACCCAACTGACCGCACGCGGCGATGAGGGAACCGGTCCGCTCCCGCGCGACCCGCAGGTGGTGCTCGGCCGGGTCGGCGCCCGGCGAGACACCTCGCGTCTGGCGCATCTGCCCGGAGACCAACTCGGCGAAGGTCTCGGCGATCACCGCGAAGGCCTGCGGGCCCAGCCGGGAACCCAACCGCGACGCCACCGCGTACCGGTAGTCGCCTGCCAGGATTGCCAGGTTGGTGTTCCACCGGGCCGCCGCATCGTCGGCGACGGCAACGTCGTCGGCAACCGCGGAGTGACACAGCGTCGCCAGGTGGATCAACTCGAGAGCCGCGCCCACGACCGTGACCTGCCAGGAATCGGGTTCGGGACCTAGTTGCGCGGCAAGCACGGTGAAGAGCGGCCGCAGTTCGGTGTCCCCGGCGTCGAACGGATGCTGCATCGCTTCGCGGATCATCTCGTCACCGTCGCCGAGTTCGCTGCTGATCAGATCCTCGATCCGGGCGACACCGTCGCGGACGCCGGCGGCGAACCGCGTGTCGCCCAGCTGCAGACAGTCGAGCACGCTTTCTGAGGTAAGGCTCACCTGTCCAACATAGGGGCTACCGCGGCGCGGTGCCGAATTGCGTTGCCGCGGCGGGGATTCAGTGCAGGACGACGGTGACGGCCCGGCCCAGTGCCGCCGCGGCCACCCCGGCTGCGATCCGGCCCGGCAGCGCCACCAGCAGCACCCGATCGGATCCTGGGGATTTCTGCGGTGCCGAGATCAACACCACGACGGCATCAGTTGCCAGCATCCGCGAAGCGACGGGTGTGTCGGTGTCCGGCGCGGCGAGAACGTCGACGACGTCGCCGACCCGCAGCAGGTCGACCAGGGCGGTGTCCGACAGATGCAGCGGCACGATCCGGGCGCCCGGACCGGCAGTGGAATCGGCCAACCGGCTCCCCAGCAGCCGGACGTCGGTGAGGACTTCCCCGCGCCGGGCGGGACCGGCCAGCGTCACACCGAGCACGACCTCGAGGCTGGTCTGCGAGCCGTCCGGAATCGACGTCGGCGAGCGCTGTTCCAGCCGCACGTCGCCGGCGGTCAGCGCGGTGCCGGGTTTCAGATCGTGGACGGCGACCACCACGTCGACCCGGGTGCCGTCGGGGTCGGGGCGCACCGCAGCAACGCCGGCCAGCACGACGAGCCCGCCCGCGGCGATGCGCCGGGCCAGCACGGTTCGAGTCCAGTCCGGGCGGACGAATGCCGAGATCCGGCTGAGCAGTGTGGGATTGAGTGACGGTTCCCGCACGCCGTCACACGTTAAGCGGCGTTTCGCTATGACGCCGCCGGCTCAGAGGCCGACTGTGGATAACCGCGGAAGCGTCAGCTCGACGCGGCCGTTGCCGAGGCCGTGGAGGTGCTGGCTTTCTCGGTCGAACCCGACGATTTGCTGTCGCTGGAGGACTTGGTTTCTGAGGTCGAGGTCGAATCGCTCGTCGAGGAGCCGTTGGTCGCGCTCTTCTCTTTCTTGCCGGCCTCGCGGCTGTCGGTGCGGTAGAACCCGCTGCCCTTGAACACCACCCCGACCGAATTGAACAGTTTGCGCAGCCGGCCTGAGCACTTGTCGCAGGTGGTCAGCGCGTCCTCGGTGAAGGCCTGCACCTTGTCGAAGCGGTTGTCGCATTCGGTGCACGCGTAGCTGTACGTGGGCACAAAAACCTCCGGATGATAATAAGCCTGAGTTAGCACTCTACCGTCTCAAGTGCTAGAACCGCCACGTGATACCGATCATTCCCCGATCGGCAGAGCGACCATCCCCGATGCGGGTGTGAGCACGTGACTCATCGGGACATCGTGTCGTTCGGACGGCAACTCGTCGACCAGTTCCGCATCCCGCACCACCGCGACCAGCATCGCCTGCGGGTCGCGCACCGCCAGCGACCGGTCGTAGAAACCGCGGCCCCGGCCCAGCCGGGTACCGCGCCGGTCCACCGCCAGCGCCGGCAGCAGCACCACCGCGGCTTCTCCCAGGGCCGTCTCCGGTAGCCACGGCTCGGGCGGTTCGAGCAACCCCCAGCGTCCGGTCACCAGTCGGCCGGGGAAGTACTCACCCCAGCGCAGCGGCAGCGGCGTGTCGTCGGCGGCCGTTCGCGCTACCGGCAACAGCACGCGGCCCGCCCGGCGCAGCAACACGTCGAGCATGTCGACCGATCCGGGTTCCGATCCCACCGGCACATAGGCGCATACGGTGACACCGCTGCTCAGAGTGCGTTCCAGATGATCGCTGAGCATCCTGGCCTCGGCGGCGCGCACGTCGTCGGCAACGTGCCGCCGGGCCCGGGACAGTCGGTCCCGCAACGCAGCCTTGCTCGCGGTGGTCATCGCTCTAACGATGACAGACCGCCCGCGGCTGCGGCGTTCTCGCCGACCATGCGCCCGTGCCGGGCTATGGTTGTGAACGATGTCACGCCCTCAAGTCCCGGTCCCGTTCACGGCGATCGTCCCCGCTGCCGGCTTAGGAACTCGATTTCTGCCCGCGACCAAGACCGTTCCCAAGGAGCTGTTGCCCGTCGTCGACACCCCCGGCATCGAGCTGGTCGCCGCCGAGGCGGCCGACGCCGGCGCCGAACGTCTGGTGATCATCACCTCGGAAGGCAAGGACGGCGTCGTCGCCCACTTCGTCGAGGATCTGGTGCTGGAGGGGACCCTCGAGGCCCGCGGTAAGAAGGCCATGCTGGCCAAGGTTCGTCGTGCCCCGGCGCTGATCAAGGTCGAGTCCGTGGTGCAGGCCGAGCCGCTCGGGTTGGGGCATGCCATCAGTTGCGTGGAACCGACCCTGACCGCCGACGAAGACGCCGTCATGGTGCTGCTGCCCGACGACCTGGTACTGCCGACCGGGGTCTTGGAGACGATGTCGCAGGTGCGTGCGCAGTACGGCGGCACGGTGCTGTGCGCCATCGAGGTGTCGCCGGAAGAGATCAGCGCCTACGGCGTTTTCGACGTCGACCCGATACCCGAGGCCACCGACGTGTTGCGGGTCAAGGGCATGGTGGAAAAGCCCAAGACCGAACACGCGCCCTCGCTGTTCGCCGCCGCGGGCCGGTATGTGCTCGACCGCGCGATTTTCGACGCCCTGCGCCGCATCGACCGTGGGGCCGGCGGCGAAGTGCAGCTCACCGATGCCATTGCGCTTCTGATCGCCGAAGGCCACCCGGTACACGTGGTCGTGCACCGCGGATCCCGACACGACTTGGGAAATCCCGGCGGCTACCTCAAGGCTGCGGTTGACTTTGCTTTGGATCGTGACGACTACGGCCCGGAACTGCGGCGGTGGTTGGTGGCGCGATTGGGCCTGACCGAACAGTAGCCGGCAAGCCGGCGCGCGGGTTCAGGTCCGCACGGCAGGAAGGCGCGCACTGTGCGTTCTGTGGAAGAGCAACAGGCCCGGATATCGGCAGCCGCGGTGGCTCCGAGGCCGATCAGAGTTGCCATTGCCGAGGCGCAAGGACTGTTGTGCGCCGAAGAGGTCGTGACCGAGCGTCCGTTGCCCGGTTTCGACCAAGCCGCCATCGACGGGTACGCGGTGCGCAGCGTCGACGTGCTCGGTGTCGGTGATTCCGGACCGGTCGAGGCCGTCGGCGAGGACGGCAGCATCGAGGGTCGGGAAGTGGTGACCCTGCCGGTCATGGGCACCATCGAAGCCGGAGCGCGTACCCCCAGCCGGCTGCAACCACGCCAGGCTGCCCGGGTGCAGACCGGGGCGCCGCTGCCGACCCTGGCCGACGCGGTGTTGCCGCTGCGCTGGACCGACGGCGGGATGAACCGGGTACGGATTCTGCGTGGCGCGCCGTCGGGCGCCTATGTCCGTCGCACCGGCGACGACGTGCAGCCCGGCGACGTGGCGGTGCGGTCCGGGACGATCATCGGCGCTGCCCAGGTCGGCTTGCTGGCGGCCGTCGGTCGCGAACGGGTGCTGGTGCACCCGCGCCCGCGACTGTCGGTGATGGCCGTGGGCGGTGAACTCGTGGACATCTCGCGCAACCCGGGAAACGGGCAGGTCTACGACGTCAACTCCTACGCGCTGGCCGCCGCGGGCCGCGACGCCGGCGCCGAGGTGAATCGGGTCGGCATCGTCAGCAACAACCCCAAGGAACTCGGCGAGATCGTCGAAGGCCAGCTCAGTCGCGCCGAAGTGCTGGTGATCGCCGGCGGAGTGGGCGGCGCGGCGGCCGAGGCGGTGCGCTCGGTGCTGTCCGAGCTCGGTGACATGGAGGTCGTGCGGGTGGCCATGCATCCGGGCTCGGTCCAGGGGTTCGGGCAGCTCGGCCGCGACGGGGTGCCGACGTTTCTGCTGCCGGCCAATCCGGTCAGCGCGTTGGTGGTGTTCGAGGTGATGGTCCGCCCGCTGATCCGGCTGTCGCTGGGCAAGCGGCATCCGATGCGCCGGGTCGTACAGGCGCGCACGTTGTCGCCGATCACCTCGGTGGCCGGGCGCAAAGGTTATCTGCGCGGCCAACTAATGCGGGATCAGGAGAGCGGGGAGTATCTCGTCCAGGCCTTGGGCGGGGCGCCCGGCGCGTCGTCACACCTGTTGGCCACGCTTGCCGAGGCGAACTGTCTGGTGGTGGTTCCCAGCGGCGCCGAGCAGATCCGCACCGGGGAAATCGTCGACGTCGCCTTCCTGGCTCAGCACGGCTGAGCGTCGATCGGTCCCCGTGAACCTGCTGCGGTCCAGCTCCCGGCATCCTGGTTGGCCGATGAGTGTCGGTCCGCTGCGGGTGGCCGCTGGGGTGATCCGGTTACGAGCAGTGCGGATGCGCGACGGCGCGCAATGGAGCCGGATCCGGCTGGCCGACCGCGCGCAGCTCGAGCCGTGGGAACCCAGCGCCGACGGCGACTGGTCTATCCGGCACAACGTTGCGGCGTGGCCGACGGTGTGCTCGGGGCTGCGTGCCGAAGCGCGCAAGGGACGGATGCTGCCCTACGTCATCGAACTCGACGGGCAATTCTGCGGGCAGTTGACCATCGGCAACGTCACGCACGGGGCGTTGCGCTCGGCGTGGATCGGTTATTGGGTGTCCAGCGAATGCACCGGCGGCGGGGTGGCGACCGGGGCGGTGGCGCTGGGCGTCGACCACTGTTTCGGGCCGGTGATGTTGCATCGGGTAGAGGCGACCGTCCGTCCGGAAAACGGGGCGAGCCGCGCCGTGTTGGCCAAGGCCGGGTTCCGGGAAGAGGGGCTGCTGCGCCGTTATCTCGAGGTCGACCGCGCGTGGCGGGACCACATGTTGGTGGCGTTGACCGTCGAAGAGGTGTACGGATCGGTCGCATCGACGCTGGTCCGGGCCGGTCGCGCCAGCTGGGTCTAACGCCGAGCAGACGCAAAAGCACCTATTTCGTGCCGAAATCAGGGGCCTTTGCGTCTGTTCGCGAGCAATAGGTGCGCGCGATGGTGAGGCAACCGAAATAATTCTGTGGCTAACGTGACATATGTGGCGTGTGATGCTTGAAAGAGGCAAATTACAGGTGTGTAATTGCCCTGGTCACGACAGACCCGGCCGCGCAGGTCAACGAGTTGCCTCGCGGGGATCGGAACCGAAGAGAGCAGGTCAAGATGCCAAGCATCCCGCAGTCGTTGTTGTGGATCTCGCTTGTGGTGCTCTGGTTGTTCGTGCTGGTGCCGATGCTGATCAGCAAACGAGATGCGGTCCGCCGCACCAGCGACGTGGCCCTGGCGACCAGGGTGCTCAACGGCGGTGCCGGCGCGCGACTGCTCAGGCGTTCCGGGCCGGCCGCCGGTCACCGCAGCGACCCGGACTGGAAGCCCGAGGAAGAGTGGGAGACCGAGCCGATCGATGGCCCGTTCGCCGACGCCGACAAGGACCACGACCTGCCGGTACTCGAGGACGAAGACACCGACGTGGTGATGCGCCGTCGGTCCGTCGTCACGGCAATGGCCAGGGCGGACAAGGAGACCGGGGTTTCCGAGCCCGACTACCTGGACGTCGACGTGGTCGACGAGGATGCCGCCGCTCTGCCGGTGGGCGCCAGCGCAGCGGCGGCCGAGGGACCGGCGTTGCTCGCGGTCGACGGCACCGCGGACGATGAGGTCGAATCCGAGGACCACACCGAGGACACCGACGACGAACTCGCCGACGACGAGTACGAATATGTCGAGGACTCTTCGGGTTTGGAGCCCGAGGACGACGACATGGATGACGCACCGCCCGCCTACGCCGTGGGTGCGTCGCGCCGGCGTCGGTACGAGAACAAGACGGCCGCGGCCGTCAGCGCCCGCAAGTACGCCTTCCGCAAGAAGATGCTGGTGGCGATGGCGCTCGTGCTGATCGGCTCGGCCATCACCGCGTTCGAGGTGACCCCGGTGGCCTGGTGGCTGTGCGGTGCCGCCACCACGATCACGCTGAGTTACCTGTTCTATCTGCGCCGCCAGACCCGCATCGAGGAGCAGGTGCGCCGCCGCCGGATGCGCCGGATGGCGCGCGCACGCATGGGCGTGGAGAACACCGAAGACCGCGACTACGACCTGGTGCCGTCGCGGTTGCGGCGCCCGGGTGCGGTGGTCCTGGAGATCGACGACGAGGACCCCATCTTCGAACACCTGGAGTACGCCGTGTCCGCGCGCAACTACGGCTGGCCGCGGGATCTTCCGCGTGCCGTCGGCCAGTAGCCCGCGGTTCGGCTTGATGCTCTGGCGGCTGGTAGCCTGCTAGCGATCAGGGGCTATGGCGCAGTTGGTAGCGCGACTCGTTCGCATCGAGTAGGTCGGGAGTTCGAATCTCCCTAGCTCCACAGAGTTTGAGCAGCGGTTTCGTTTTTCGCGTCAGTTTGGGATTTGCGCCGGGGCCGCAGCGGGGCCGCAGGACTTCGCCGTCGCCTGTTGAATCGCAGCATCGAGGTTGACCGCACGGCGTCGAGGCCAAAGACCGGCGGTGAGCACAGCGGGCCAGCGCTGCGGGACGGGTTGCGGGCGGTTAGTCGATTCAGCGCCGAGCCGGCCGATCAGGTCATAAGGCTTCGCTGTAGTGCTGGGCGGCATGTCGCCGAACCGTTAGCCGTCCGGATTCAGGGATTCAGGTCGTCGCGCAGCTGCCCGAGCGGAATGGTTTCGCCCGCGCGCAGCAATACGCTCAGGTGGTCCTCGAGTCGCTCGATCGACACGTTGATCACGCGAGCCGGCACGCCGCGAGCCAACGCGTCCGCGACCGCAACGCGCAGCTGGCCGGCTGCCGCACTGATGGCCTGGACGTCGTACGCCCGAACCGTCGGGTCGTCAGGGTCCAATTGATCGAGCCAGCGTTCGGCCGCGTCGGTCTCGTCTGCGTCACTCACGCTGGCCAGTATCGCGGTCGCCTGCCGACCTGATCAAAGGCGCCAATAGAACGCCGACACATTCACAGTTGAGTGGCGGACGCGCCACGTGGGTTGTCAGTGCGCGTCGCTAAAGTTGCGCCATGCCTGGCCCGCGGCGTCGACCCAAGCCAAGGCGCCGCGTCGTTCGTCCGATTAATTTTGGGTACCCCGCCACCCCGACGCAGCCATACAGCCCGAGGGACTACCCAGAAAGTGAACTTCACCGCGACACCGTGGTGAGCGTGCTGGCACAACCTATCGACGGATGGTTATTCGAGTTGGTATACCGATTCGCGATCTGGAAGGGCTACAACATCGATTGGGCAATCGTGATCAACGCCCGTCGAGTCGAGGAGGGTCCAGAGGCGCAACGGCACCGGGTGCTACGCATCGACATATGCCACTCCGAGGTTCATCGTCATATCTTCAAGCAGAGCAGCGACCCTGCCGATGACCTGGGGATACGCGAGACGATCGTGTCGCTCTCTAGCGGCGACGGAGTTACAGTTAGTCAAGAGTGGGACCGCCAGTTGGCCCTGATAAGCCGTACTTGGCAACAGCGTGCGAGGGAGTGGATCGATGGTTGACCCGCACACCATCGCGACGTTTGCGTTCGCGCAAATGCGGCGTGACCCAGCCTTCGGGTCTAGATTTTCGTGGGTGCGCAACACGATTGTGTGCGTTGCATCCGACCTCATGAATGACGTGCTTAATGGCCAGATGGCGCACTATTTCGCTGAGACGGGCGGGACGATCGCGTGCTATTTTCCCGGCGACCAACGGTTCATGTTCGTCCAAGTCGGTCAGCCGGTATCACCCCCAGAGGGCGAAACGTCGCTACCGACTCCCGGTGTCAGACAGATGAGGGATAGTTACGAGAACCCGATGACAGTCGGGGAAGTCGTGAATGCGATCTATGAGCGCCAAAAGGGCGATTTCAGCCACTTGCCGGTCTGGAGCAAAGGCGCCGGATTTAAAGAACCGAGGGAGGGGCCTCTGTTCGGTGAAGCGTCAACGGTCGAGATTGAGAAGCAGCTCGCTCTCACCTAGTTGGTTGATAGGCAGCCCTCGCGGCAGCGCGTATTCGTCGTCGTCGACCGCGGTGTAGCGCTAGCGCTCGGTTGTGGCTGTCGAACTGTGGCCGAGCAGCACTTGGACGGAGCGTAGGTTGCGGCTGCCGCGGTAGGCGCGGTAGCGAAGCGATGGCACAGCTTGTGCATCGACCAGTCCCCTGAAAGTGCCGCGGAGACCAGGTCGCCGACGTGCTGCGGGGTCAGGTGCCCGCTCGGCGGGCCAGGCAGGAACAGCCAGCCGGACGCCGGCAGATACCGGGTGTGCCCGACAGCGCCTGCCCGCCTGCAGCGTTGCGGAAAGCGAGTTGCTGATCGGCACCACCCTGGTCTTGCCGCCCTTGCCGCGCACGACCAGCTGTGGCCCACCGACCCCTTCGACGACGTCGTCGGTCCGCACTTGAGCGACTCAGGCGCGTCGCAGCCCCGCCTCAGCCGCCAGCCGCATCATCGCCGTGAGAATAGGTCCCTGCGAGCACACAGGAAATGCGCAGGACGAAGGGCCTGATCGGCCCTCTGCGTTTAATGGATAATGAGACCGTCGTTCAGGACAGACGCGACGCCACTGGCCGTGTTCTGATACGGGGGCGCTCATGCCTGTGTTGCTTGATACCACCGACCTCGGCGAAGCTGAGGAGATTCTCAGTGCGAACTACACGAGACTGCACTTCGGAGCTGAGCCAGAGCGCATACCCGCACCTGGCTGAAACGCTCGCCGTTCGGTTCGATGGCTTTCGACGAGCTTCGCTACAACTACAGCTTCAGCTACGAAGGCGAACCGATGGATGGCTTCGTCTTGACCCGCGTTCGGTCAGGCACCTTCGTTCACCGGCCGCCTGGCGGCGACGTGGATGTGTGCTGCGCTGGGACGGCGACGGCCATCGCGTGGCGGGAAAGCACTCCGTTGAGGGGCGAGATTCAAAACGGCCACTTCGACACGGTCATCCTCGACAGGACCCTCCTGGATACCGTGGCTATGGCAGGACCGCGAGCGGGTAGCCCTGCGACGGTCCGACTCACCGGCTGCATGCCGGTATCGCCGATGGCCAACAAACAGATGACCGACACGATCGGCTACATCGTCGGGGATGTGGTGAATAATCCCGACGCCGCGCGAAGCCCGCTGCTAGTTGGCGCAGTGACGCACCTTCTCGCCGCGACCTTGCTGGCAACCTTCCCCAGCACCGCCCTGCTGGAACCCACGATCGAAGACCGCCGTGACACCACGCCCATCCTGCTGCGGCGCGCCATCGCCTTTATCGACGACAACGCCCACCTCGATATTTCCCTCAACGACATTGCACGCCACATCTATGTGACCCCACGTGCGTTGCAGGTGATGTTCCGCAAGCATCGCGACTGCACGCCAACGGAATACCTGCGGAGGGTGAGGCTGCACTACGCCCACCAAGACCTCGTAGTCGGCAACCACTTGAAGAACACGGTCACCCAGATCGCCACCCGCTGGGGCTTCCATCATGTCGGCCGGTTCTCGGTGTACTACCGCGAGCAATACGGCCAGAGCCCCCACCAAACTCTGCGCGGCTGAAGGTTCGGCGCCAGGGCAGAGCGCGGTGACGCGGACCCGGCGTTGGGTCACACCAGTGCGACGTGTCGTTTGAGGAAGTCGATCTGGTCGGTGACGATCCCGTCGAAGTGCGGGTCCAGGTACGGCTCGAAGTGCGCGCAGTCATAGGAGCGCACTTCACCGCGGGGGATGCGGGCCACGATCTTCTTGGCTTTGGCGTAGGGAGTGACGTCGTCACGTCTGGCTAGCTGCACCAGGGTCGGCGCGGTGATGTTTGCGACCTTGCGTCCCGGTGAGTAGAACGGGATCCGCAACACGATGCGGGCGGCGACGTCGTTCTCGGCGAGTAGTTCCTCGCGTTTGTCCCCGGCCATCCGTTCGACGAGCTCGGCGGCCCCCGCGGAGGTCATCATCGCGACGTCCCCTGGGTAGCCAATCGCTGCTGTTCGGTAGGGCGGTCGCCCGAGCCATGCGCCGACTTGATCGCGCAGGCCCGCGAGGATCAACCGCGCTACCAGTTTCGGGGATTGGGAAAAGGTCGAGGCTGGGCCGCTGACGTGGGGGACTTGGACGATGGCGGCCGCGAGATCGTGGTCGTGCGCAGCCAAGTTGAGAACGTGGCCACCGCCGAAGGAGGAACCCCATCCCACCACCCGGGCGGTGTCGACGTTGTCGAGGTTTCGGGCGTAGGCGATCGCGGCCCGCCAGTCGGCGTGCTGCTTCGCGATGTCCAGGATGCGGCGGGGTTGTCCTTCGCTGGCACCCCAGTGCCGGTAGTCGAACACCAGGGCGGCATAACCCGCCTGGGCGAATCGCGCGGCGTAGGCGTCCAGACGCAATTCGCGGAAGGCGGCAAACCCGTGGGCCAGTACGACGATGGGCGGATTCTCCACGCCTTCGGGTCGGTACAGCCACGCCGCGCAAGGCGTGCCTTCGGACATAAAGGTCACGTCGTGCCGGACGTAGCTAAGTGGTTGGTCCATGGTCCTGGCCTCCGTCGGGTATCTTGAATGCCGTTCAACAAAAACTAACAAGTTCTTGAATGGCGTTCAACATAGTGTGATCCAGTCGATGTAGAGGGAACGATGGCACGCAACAAACGCCCGCAGGCCGCCGACGAGAAGCGAGCAGAAATTGTCGCGGCAGCACGACGGCTGTTCATCGACGCTGGTTACGACGCCACCCCGATGAGTCGCCTGGCCAAGGAAGCCGGGGTGGCACCCAACACCATCTACTGGTACTTCGGGGATAAGGACGACGTGCTGATCGCTGTGCTCGACTCCGTCATGGCCGACATCTGGCCGCAGTACCAACAGGTGGCGACCGAACCGATCCCCGCTCGAGTGCTGTGGGTGGTTCGCCAGTTACGACAGATGAGCCGCCTGGTGACGACGGTGCACGCTCGCGTCGAACATTCGGCCTCCATCGCGGAGTGGCATCACAACTTCCATCTGATCACCGGGAGCATGTTCCGTCACGAATTGGAAACTGCGGGAGTCTCGACGTCGACTGTGGAAGCCGAGGTGATGATCGGCATCTTCACCGTCGAAGGACTCCTGATGCACGACCTGGATGAGACCGAGCAGCGCACCATTTGCGACACCCTGGCTTCACGCTGGACTATGACCCAGCCGCACCCTTCCTGAGCAGGGGAAGTTGAGCTCGTCGCCGATCAAGTACACCAACAAGCTTCGGTTCCGGCGGACCGTGACCGGGGCGGCATGCGTCATCCACCCTGGCGCTGGATGGCATGGCTTCGTATGGTGGGTAATGATTCAGTCGGCTCAGCAAGATGCCGTGGCAAACGTCTCCTGCCCGAAAGCCGGCGCTATGTTCAAACTTCTGCTCGACACCACTGACCTCGGCGAGGCCGAGGCCGTGCTGAGCGCCAATTACTCGAAGACACGAATCGACAAGATCACCAACGGCGATGAGCCATCGGTGCGCATCCGGCGGGCTCACGTCGGGTCGATCGGTGTCGAGGCCGTCGACTATGGCTGCGCCATCCGGTATCACATGGACCCGCCCGGCAAGATCCTGCTTTGCCGGGTGGTCTCGGGCGGGATGGAACACCTGTCGCCCGATCGTCCGGGGTCTTCGGTCAACCGCGGTGAGGTCGCGGCGGTGGGTGCGATCGAGGGGTTTTGCTACGCCGGACGGTTCGAACGCGGTCACTATGAGCAGCTCGTCATCGAACCGGGCCTGCTGACTAAGTTCGTGGGCGACCCCGGCAGCGCCGGTCCCGTACGCCTGACGGGAACGATGCCGATATCACCGCAGGCCAACAGGCACTTGTTCGAGACCATCGGTTACGTCGGCCGGGTCGCGGCCAGTCGCTACGCCTACGAAAGCCCTTTCATAATCTCCGGACTGGAGCGACTAGTCGCAAGGACGCTGCTGGCGACGCTGCCGCACACCGCGCGGCTGGAACCGACCACCGAAGACCGCAACGACAGCACCCCGTTGTTGCTTCGTCGCGCGATCGCCTACATCGACGACAACGCGCACACCGACCTGTCCCTGACCGATATCGCCGAAGCGGTGTACGTGACGCCGCGGGCGTTGCAGTACATGTTCCGCAAGCACCAGCAGTGCACTCCGATGGAGTACTTACGCCGGGTCCGTCTGCATCACGCTCATCTCGAGCTGGTGGCTGGGTACCGTCCCGGTTGCACGGTGGCGCACGTCGCGCGGCGTTGGGGATTCGGACACCTCGGACGGTTCTCCGTCTATTACCGGCAGAACTACGGCAAGAGCCCGCACGTCACGTTGCGCGAATGATTCAACTGATCGAGAACAGCTCCGGCACAATCGGTTTGGTGACATACGTGCGGGTACCCGAGGACACGGCCAGCACGATCCGGTGATTTTCGGCCCCGTTGTGGCTGTCGCCGGCGGCGGCGAAGTGGTGCGCATGCTGCAGTTCGGTGAGGAAGACGGCGCTGCCGTCCGGCGGGATGTCGTGGGGAACGTCGTCCCCGGCGATCGGTTTCTCGATCGGCACCAGTGACGTGCCGTCGGGTTCGGAGCGGATCGCCCAACCGCTCACGTGCAACGGGGCCCGTCCGGCGTTGACCACTTTGACCCCGATGATGAGCGGAACGTCCTCGACCAGCTCGGCGGCGTTGCGCAGGAATTCCCGGACGTCGCTGCTGGCGTCGTTGGTGACCAGCCCGTCGGGCGTCAGCCTGCCGATGACCGGCGTGAGTTTCGGACGCGGTCCTTGCCGCCGGACAGCGACCAGCTGCCAACCCAGCGATGCCACCGCGAGCACGGTGCCGATCAGCCCGAGCACGAAACCCGCGACACTCATTGGACGCCCCCAGCTTTGGCCATGAGGACCACGCTACTGGTCCTCGGCCGCGGCGGTCCCAGGCTCACTCGGGCTTGGCGGCGGTGACGAACTGCAGCACCCGTTGCGTCTGCTGCTCGACATCCACCAGGCCTGCCGACGCGAACAGGTCGACGAACGCCTGCCCGTCGAACATCGTCAGCCCGATCACGCGTGCTGTGGTGTGCAAGGCGAAGCTGATCGGCTGCGGCTGGCCGCCGTAGCTGGTCAGGATGGCGATCCGCCCGCCCGGCTGCAGCACCCGCACCATCTCGCGGGCCACCCGGAAGGGGTCGGGGATCAGATACAGCGCACCGAAACAGCAGACGGCGTCGAAGGTTTCGTCGTCGAACGGAAGCTCACGGGCGTCGCCGCGGACGAAGCAGGTGCGGGGGCCGCTGTTGTCCTGCACAGCGCGACTCAGCATCGGCTCGGAGATGTCGAAGCCGACCGCGAGGCTGCCGGTGGTCATTTGAGCCGCCAGCGGCGCGGTGAAGTTGCCTGGGCCGCAAGCGACATCGAGCAATCGCTTCGCTCCGCGCAAATGCAGAGAGGTCGCCGCGCGACGCTGCTCGGCGCCGGTGGTGACGCCGCTGGCGAGATAGAAGGACGTCGGTCGCCACAGCCGTTCGTAGACGGTGGCGACCAGCGGGCTGTTCATGGCCAGTTGCGCGAACGTCGGTACCGGCGCCGACGTCGACTCGCCCAACACGTCGAGGTAGCCCTGACGCAGCGCGGCGGGCTTGTTGAGCAGGCTCCGCGTCAGCTCGAGCCGATCCTGGTTTTCGATCATCGTCGGTCACGCCTCCCTCGACCAGGCTAGTGCCCGTCCTTGCCGCGATAGCAGCCTGGCACCTAACGTGAGCCGTAGCCTGGTCGCAGCAGACCGCGGAGGGATGGCCGATTTGACCGGCGTGGGGGCGCACGAACTCGCGGGAATGGACATCTTCCGGGGATGCCCCATCGAGGATTTGCTGCCGTTGGCGTCCCACCTCGCCCCGCTGCGCGCTCCGGCCGGTCAGGTGCTGATGCGCCAGGGGGAGCATGCGGTGTCGTTCCTGCTGATCGCGTCCGGCAGCGCCGAGGTCATGCACGTCGGCGACGACGACGCGGTGATCGCCGAGTTGGCGGTTCCCGGCATGCTGGTCGGCGAAATCGCTTTGCTGCGCGACATTCCGCGCACGGCCACGATCACGACGCTGGAACCGCTGACCGGGTGGATCGGCGGCAAGGACGCGCTGACCGAGATGGTGCAGATCCCCGGGATCACCGACCGGCTGGTCCGCACCGTGCGTCAGCGCCTCGCCGCGTTCATCACCCCGATTCCGGTTCGGCTCCGAGACGGCTCTGAGCTGATGCTGCGACCGGTCCTGCCCGGCGACAGCGAACGCACCGTGCACGGGCACGTCCATTTCTCCAGCGAGACCATCTATCGGCGGTTCATGTCGGCGCGGGTGCCGAGCCTGGCGATGATGCAGTACCTGGCCGAGGTCGATTACGTCGACCACTTCGTGTGGGTCATGGTCGACGGCAGCGACCCGGTGGCCGACGCCCGTTTCGTGCGCGACGAGCAGGATCCGACGGTCGCCGAGATCGCGTTCACCGTTGCCGACGCGTATCAGGGACGCGGGATCGGAACCTTTCTGCTCGACGCGCTGTCCGTGGCCGCCCGCGTGGACGGCGTCGAAAGGTTTTCTGCGCGAATGCTTTCCGACAATGTGCCGATGCGCCGCATCATGGACCGCACCGGCGCGATCTGGCAGCGCGAGGATGTCGGAGTCATCACCACGATGATCGACGTGCCCCACAAACTCAGCCTGGACCGCAAGATGACGGAGCGGATCAAGCAGGTCGCCCGCCAGGTCATCGATGTGGTCAGCTGAGTCAGAACGCCATTCGCCGCGGGGTGAACCTGGCAGTGACGTTGCCGATCAGCGACTGGTCGTAAGGGTCGACCGCGCACGTCGGCGCGCCTTCGCTGAAGTCGAGATCGTCGAGCTCGATCCAGATCACATTCGGACTGGTGGTGAGTTCGAAGAAGTAATACCGGTGGGTGAGATCGGTGACGGTGCGGTATTCGGTGTTGTAGATCCCGAATTCGCCGTAGGGCGCTCCGAACGGCACCGAGACGTTGCGCATGATCGCCATCACGCCGGCGACCCCCTGGCGGGTGGTTTCGGGCTCGGGCAGCAGCGCCAGGTAGTAGGCGGCCCGCTGGAAGCGGTCGACGGGATTGACGTTGCCGGGTAACGGCATGTCCCGGCTGGGGTGGGAGAAGTCTTGGTGCGACAGCAGTTTGAGTTGTTCGTCGTAGGCCGGATCGTTGGTCATCAGGGTGTATTGGCGGCCGTGGTGCACGACCATGCGGCCGTGGTCGAACTCGATGATCGCTGAATCCCCCGAGGCGTCCTCGAGGGCCAGGTGCAGCGTCGCCTCGCGCCCGCGGGCGCCGACCATCACCAACTGGATCTCATCCATCAAGTCCAGCGCCTCGGCGACGGTGGCCGCCTCGTCGAGCAGATATTGCGTCCACAGGCCGGTGTGCAGCCCCGGTTTCGCCGGGTCGCGCGGGCCCACATCGGTGGATTTCAAGTACAGCGCATGCGCGGCCAGGCCACGCTCGTTGACGCCGTCGACGGTGCCGATACCGTAGACGGTCGTCACCAGGCTGCCGTACCGGCTCGTCCAGCGTTTCGCGTTCTCGGCGACGACGGTCTGACCGGCCAGCGAGCCGCCGTCGCGTCGGATTCCGCGCGGAAACGCGACGATCAACGGCTCGGTGGACTCCGGCCAGTCCATGCTGCGACCGGCCAGCACCGGGTGACCGTCGGTATTCCACAGGACTCGCGTGCACACGATCGCCAAACTACCCGACCGCCGTGATATCAACGTTCATGCGGCCGTTGTGGATTGGCCTCGCGCTGGTCACACTCACAGCTGCCTGCGGTCGATCCCAGCCGCCGGCGCCGCCGTCGTCCTCGTCGTCGCCGACAGTGCGCACCGCTGCGGTCAACCCGGCCAACATCAGGCGGGTGGCCCGCGAGCTGCCAGCCGGCTACGAGGTGTCCCAGGTTCCGCGCGCACCGTCGCCCGCGGCGATCTGGGGACTCGGCGGCGACACCACGGCCAATCCACCGGAGTGCAGGACGCTGGCCGACCCCGCGGCCGGATCCGACCCGGCCGCCCAGGGCGTGTCCGGGTCGGGTTCGGGCGGCATCGTGGACGCTGTCGTCGTGGCGTTGCCGGCGGACCGAGTGTCGTTGGACCGCAACGTCGTAACGAGTTGCGCGCGCTGGGATCTGAGCTCGGGCCGCACGATTGTCAGTGTCGGACTCCTCGACGCGCCGCACATCGACGAGGCGCAAACCGTCGGCATGGTCGCAGACATCCGCGCGGCGGTCGAATCCGGCAGCGAAATCGATTCGCGGGCATACACATTCGGTGCGTACCTGGGGGAATTCTATGTATTCACCACGCTGACCAACGACCCGGGTTCGATGCTGGCGCCGCTGCCGGCTCAGTACGCGGCCGATCTGTTGGTCAAAACCGTGTCGGCGTTGCGCGGTTGAGCGAACCGGGTTGGGTAGATTGGCCACGGTGTTCAAGGTCGTGCTCGCCCTCGGTCCGGTGTGCGTGCTCATGGGCTGCTCCTCGGGCGCGGATTCCTCGCAGCCGGCCACGGGCGACATCGCCAAGATCACCGGGGTCAAATCCAGCTTCGGGCCAGAATTCAAGGTCACCGAGGTGGCCCCCCGCGCCATCGACCCCCAGTTCTTCGCCGGCCGCAAGCTGCCCGAGGGGCTGACTTTCGACCCGCCGAGCTGCGCCAAAGCTGCCGTCGGGCCGGACATGCCGCCAGGGTTGCAGGGCAACATGGCGGCGATTTCGGCCGAAGGCAACGGGAACCGGTTCGTGGCGATGGCAGTGGAGACCTCCAAGGAACTGCCGGTCAACGATCCCGGCAAGGACTGCGCGAAAGTCGGTTTTTCCGGTGCGCAACTGCGCGGCGCCATCGAGGTGATCGACGCCCCGCACATCGACGGGGTGCACACCCAGGCCGTGCACCGGGTGCTGCAACAGCTGGTCGACGGCGGCGCCCGAACCGGCGAACTGTATGACTACGCCGCCCAGTTCGGCGATTACCAGGTGATCGTGATCGCCAATCCGCTGGTGGTACCCGGGCAGCCGCTGGCCAAGGTCGACACCGAGCGCGCTCGTGACTTGCTGGTGAAAGCGGTTGCCGCCGTTCGCGGTTAACGCACGTTGCGCGGGCGGAACTGGATGCTCACCCGAGGACCCGCCGACGCCGACGTCTTGGGAACCGCATGCTCCCAGGTGCGTTGGCACGATCCGCCCATCACCAGCAGATCGCCGTGCGCCAGCGGCAATCGCAGCGACGGCCCGCCGCCGCGCCGCCGCATCGCGAACGTACGGGTCGCGCCCAGGCTGACGATCGCCACCATGGTGTCCTCGGAGCTGCTGCGACCGATGGTGTCGCCGTGCCAGGCCACGCTGTCGTTGCCGTCGCGGTAACAGCACAACCCGACGCTGGTGAACGGCTCGCCCAGTTCGCCGCCGTAGATGTCGTTGAGGCGCCGCCGTAGTCGCGCCAGCTCGGGGTGCGGCGGGTCTTCGACGGTCAGGTCGTGGAAGCTGACCAGCCGCGGCACGTCGACCACCCGGTCGTACATCTGGCGGCGCTCGGCCCGCCACGGCACGCAGGTCAGCAGTTCCCCGAGCAGCTCGTCGCTGCCGCGCAGCCAGTTCGCCCGGACGTCGACGAAAGCGCCGTCGCCGAGGTCTCTGCGCTCGTTGTACTCGAATAGCGAGCCCTGAACCGCGATCGCCACGCTGACGAGTTTATCGCACATCAGTTCGATGACGCGCCGGGCGGGCGGGGCGCGGCTACCGTTTGAGGCGTGGGCGTCACATGGGGGACCGACTCGGAGGTCGGTACGCTGCGGGTCGCGATCCTGCACCGCCCTGGCGACGAACTGCGTCGACTCAACCCGCGCAACAACGACCAGTTGCTCTTCGACGGGCTGCCGTGGGTGTCGCGGGCGCAGGACGAACACGATCAGTTCGCCGAGTTGCTGCGGTCGCGCGGCGTGCAGGTGCTGCTGTTGTCCGAACTGCTGACCGAGGCGCTGCAGCACAGCGGCGCCGCCCGGATGCAGGGTGTCGCCGCGGCCGTCGATACGCGCCGGCTCGGAAGTCCTCTGGCACAGTCACTTTCGGCGCACCTGCGCAGCCTGGCACCCGCGGCGCTGGCTCAGGTGCTGATCGCCGGCATGACCTTCGACGAGCTGCCGCCCGACACCCGTCCCGAGGTATCGTTGGTGCTGCGCATGCACCACGGCACCGATTTCGTGATCGACCCGCTGCCCAACCTGGTGTTCACCCGAGACTCGTCGATCTGGATCGGGCCGAAGGTGGTGATCCCGTCGCTGGCGCTGCGGGCGCGGGTCCGCGAGGCGTCGCTGACCGACATCATCTATGCCCACCACCCGAGGTTCACCGGGGTGCGGCGCGCCTACGAATCGCGCACCGCCCCGGTCGAGGGCGGCGACGTGTTGCTGCTCGCCCCGGGCGTGATAGCGGTGGGGGTTGGGGAGCGGACCACCCCCGCCGGTGCGGAAGCGTTGGCGCGCAGCCTTTTCGACGACGACCTCGCGCACACCGTGCTGGCGGTGCCGATCGTCCAGAAGCGCGCGCAGATGCACCTGGATACGGTGTGCACGATGGTCGACGTCGACACGGCGGTGATGTACGCCAACGTCGTCGACACGCTTTCGGCCTTCACCATCACGCGCCGGCCGCACGGTGTGACGATCGGCGACGCGGCGCCGTTCGTCCAGGCGGCGGCCGAGGCGATGGAGATCGACAAGTTGCGCGTCGTCGACACCGGAGGCGATCCCGACGTCGCCGAACGCGAGCAGTGGGACGACGGCAATAACACCCTGGCGTTGGCGCCCGGCGTCGTGGTGGCCTACGAACGCAACGTGGTCACCAACGCAGGCCTGCAGGACGCCGGCGTCGAGGTGCTCACCATCGCCGGCTCGGAGTTGGGGACGGGCCGCGGCGGACCTCGATGCATGTCGTGTCCGGCCGCGCGGGACCCGCTCTGACCGGGCTCTCTGACGGGGCCCGTCACTATAGCGTGACGCTCGGCGTCGAATGCCACGCTGGCGTGACGCTCGGCGTCAAAGGCCCAGAACGCTAGCGCCAGCTGGGCAGCCAGATCTGCATGTCCCAGGTCTGCTGGGAAATCGGTAGACCGGTCAGGATCGGGAACAGCCAGGCGAAGTTGGTCACCACCAACGCCACGTAGCAGGACACCAGGATCAGCCCCAGCGTGCGGCGCTCCTTGTGCTGGCCGGGTTGGTGCAGGATGTCGCCGAGAATCAGCGCGATGCCCATCACCAGGAAAGGGCCCATCGTCGCCGCGTAGAAGAAATACATCTGCCGGTCGATCTCGGCGAACCACGGCAGCCACCCGGCGCAGTAGCCCACCCACACCACGGCGTAGCGCCAGTCCCGGCGTGCGAACATCCGCCACGAGGCATACACCAGGACCGGCACCGCCAGCCACCACAGTGCCGGGGTGCCGACCAACATCACCGCTTTGACGCAGGACTGGGCACCGCAGCCGGGCACGTTGTTCTGGTCGATGGCATAGAGGACCGGCCGCAACGACATCGGCCAGCTCCACGGTTTGGACTCCCACGGGTGGTAGTTGCCCGCCGAGTTCGTCAGTGTCGAATGGAAGTGGAACGCCTTGGTCGTGTACCACCACAAGGAGCGGATGGCGTCGGGCAGCGGCACGACGCTGTGCGGACCGATCGTCTGGCCGACCTGGTGGCGGTCGATTCCCGTCTCGGACGCGAACCACGCCGCGTAGCTGGCCAGATACACGGCGAACGGGATGGCCAACAGCGCGTATGTGGTGGAGACGACGTCGCGGCGCACGGTCCCCAGCCACGGTCGCGGCACCTGGTACTGACGCCGGGCGGCGACGTCGAAGGCCAACGACATGACACCGAAGAACGCGACGAAGTACAGGCCGGACCACTTTGTGCCGCAAGCCAAGCCGAGCAAAACCCCGGCGCCGAACCGCCACCAACGCACCCCGAGCCGCGGACCCCACACCGTCTGGGCGCAACGTCCTTCGACGAACGCGACGTGCATCCGTTGCCGAACCTGATCGCGGTCGACGATCAGCGCACCGAACGCCGCCACCACGAAGAACGTCAGGATGCCGTCCAGCAGGGCGGTCCGCGCCGTGACAAAGCTGACGCCGTCGCAGATCAGCAGGATCCCGGCGATCGCGCCCACTAACGTCGAGCGGCTGATCCGGCGCACGATCCGGGTCACCAGCACCACCAGGATCACTCCCAGCAACGCGCCGGTGAACCGCCAACCGATCCCGCTGTAGCCGAACAGCGCCTCGCCGATCGCGATCAGCTGCTTGCCGACGGGCGGGTGCACCACCAGGCCGAACCCTGGATTGTCTTCTACGCCATGGTTGTTGAGCACTTGCCAGGCCTGCGGCGCGTAGTGCTTCTCATCGAAGATGGGGGTGCCGGCATCGGTCGGCGAGCCCAGGTTGAGAAATCGGGTGAACGCGGCGAGGACGGCGATCACCCCGGTGGTGAGCCAGCCGCGAGACCGATCCAGCGGGCCGAAGTCGGCGACCGGAATCGGTGGCGCCGGACTGGTGAGGGGTGCCGCACGGTCCTCGACGGGGTCCTCCTGCAGGGCGGAGGTTTCTCGGGGCGGGGCGGTCATCACGTCGATCGTAGGCTGTCGGGCATGACCTCTGGGCGACTGTTGCTAGGCGCCACCCCGTTGGGCCAGCCATCGGATGCCTCGCCACGCCTGATCGAAGCCTTGGCCGACGCCGACGTGGTGGCCGCCGAGGACACCCGCCGCGTGCGCAATCTCGCCAAGGCGCTCGATGTCCAGATCGGCGGCCGGGTGCTGAGCCTGTTCGACCGGGTGGAGGCCACCCGGGTGGGCGCCCTGGTCGAAGCCGTCAGCTCCGGAGCCACCGTGCTGGTGGTCAGTGACGCCGGCATGCCGATCATCAGCGACCCCGGCTACCGGTTGACCGCGGCCTGCATCGAAGCCGGACTGCCCGTGCAGTGCCTGCCGGGGCCGTCGGCGGTGACCACCGCGCTGGTCGTCTCCGGGCTGCCGGCCGAGAAGTTCTGCTTCGAAGGTTTCGCGCCGCGCAAGGGTTCGGCGCGCCGCAGCTGGTTGGCCTCGCTGGCCGACGAGCGGCGCACCTGTGTGTTCTTCGAGTCGCCGCGCCGGTTGGCTGCCTGCCTGCGCGACGCGGTCGAGCAACTCGGCGGGGCCCGTCAGGCCGCGGTCTGCCGCGAGCTGACCAAGGTGCACGAGGAGGTGGTGCGCGGATCGCTGGAGGAGTTGGCGGCCTGGACGTCAGGCGGCGTGCTGGGCGAGATCACCGTCGTGCTGGCCGGGGCGACCCCGCGCGCCGACCTGTCCGCTCTGATGACCGAATTGGTCACCGAGGTGGAGAACCTGGTCGAGGGCGGCATCCGGATCAAGGACGCGTGCAGCCACGTGGCCGCCGGCTATCCGGAGGTGCGGCCGCGCCAACTCTACGAAGCGGTACTGCAGTCCCGCCGCGACGAGGCCGACGACGAGGTGTAGTCCGGCGCGGTCAGATGCAGGGCCCGAACGGCACGCACAACGGCGGGTGCGGCGGCGGACCGGGCAGGGCAGGCAGCGGCGGCAACGCGGGTAGCGGTGGCAGCGCGGGCAGGGGCGGCAGGCCGGTCGGTATACCGGCCGCGGCCGCCATCGCCGGCAGCGCCGCAGCCAGCACGGCGGGATCCACGTTGGGCAGGCCCGGCACGCCCGCGGCGAGGGCCGGCAGGGCGGCCGCCAGCATCGCCGGGTCCACACCGGGCAGGGCGCCGCCGGCCAGGGCGGGCAGCACCTGGGCCAGCATCGCCGGGTTCAGCGCCGGCAGGGCCGAGGCCAGCGCGGGCAGCGCGGCTGCCAGCATCGCCGGGTCGACGCCGGGGATCGCGGGCAGGCCGGGGATGCCGGCCGTCAGCGCGGGCAGCGCGGCGGCGAGGACGCCCGGGTTCACGCCGGAAAGAGCCGGCAGGCCCGGGATTCCGCCGGCGGAGGCCAGCGCGAGCAGGTCGGTCGGCGACACGGCCGGCAGCCCGGGCAGGGCGTTGGCCGCGAGCGACATCAGGCTCGCCGGCGACACGCCGGGAATCTCGGGCAGGCTCAGGTTGGGCAGACCGCCCGCTCCGGCCAGCCCGATCAAGCCCGCCGGAGAAATGCCCGGCAGCCCGGGCAGGCTCAGGTTGGGCAGGCCCGGAAGACCCAGGGCCGGCAGCGCCGCGGCGGGCAGGGCGGCCGCGGCCGACGGCAACAGCATGTTGGTGACCGAGTTGACCGCGTTCTGCGCCACCGGAAGCAGGCCCGAGGATTGCAGGGTGTTGTAGGCGAGTACGACGTAGGTGACCGCCAGCGCGCCGGTGGTGACGACGCTGGCGACCGTGTTTCCGACGCCCAGTACGCCGTTGACGACGGCGGACGCGGCGTTCACCCCGTAGGGGACGCCGGCCAGACCGGCCATGCCGCCGGCGTATCCGTACAGGTCGGGGATGCCGGGGACGCCGACACCCGGGATGGGGCCGATGCCGGGCAGGCCGTCGTCGTAGCCCGGTGGCAACGCGGCAGCCGGAGGCAGGGGTGAATTGGCGGCGCTGGATGCGTCGGGCAGCAGGCTGGGGCCGCCGCTGCCGCCGTTCGGGTTGCTGTAGGCGGCAGGTTCCGGGCCGGCGGGGCGCGGCGCAGCTGCCGGTGCCGGGTTCTGCGGCGGGTCGATCACCGACGGCGACACCCTCGGCGCCACCGCGCCGGACGGGTTGCCGGTCTCGGGCATCAGGACCGAGGCGAGCTTGTCGCACTGCTTGCCGGCGGTGCATGTTCCGCCTGAGAGCACCTTGCTCTGGTTCGAGACGGTCAACGGCGCAACCGCCAGCGCGCCACCCAACACGGCGGCAGCCGCAGCGCCAACGATGGCAACTCTCATGACAGACCTTTCGCACCCGCTCGCGTTCTGATGCGCACAACGACACATCGCTGGCTGCAGCTTATGCTCACCCGGCGACACGTGTGGGCTTTCTGCGAAATCACCCGGTGGTACCCCCGCGGCCGGAATTTGCTGAGCTAACTCACGCGGGTAGAGGTCGCCGGGGCCGGCAGGCCCACGATCGGCGCCGCCTTGTGCAGGCATTCGGCCCATTCGGCCTCCGGGTCCGAATCGGCGGTGATCCCGCCGCCGACCCCCAGCACCGCATGGCCGGCGGTGTCGAATTCGACGGTGCGGATTGCCACGTTCAGTTCGCATCCGGCCACTGGCGACGCCAAACCGACTGTCCCACAATAGATGCCACGGCGAGGCCGCTCCCATTGCGAAATAAGCTGCCGGGCACGGATTTTGGGAGTGCCGGTCACCGATGCGGGCGGGAACGCGGCGTCCAGCAGCGCCGACGTCGGCAACTCCGGTGGCACCCGCGCCGACACCGTCGACACCAGGTGCCACACGCCGGGCGCGCGCCGGACCACCAACAGCTCGGGTACCGTCACGCTGCCGGTAATCGCCACTCGGCCAAGGTCATTGCGAACCAGATCCACGATCATGATGTTCTCGGCCACCTCTTTGGGCGACGCACGCAGCGCCGACGGCCAAGCCTCCAGCGGGAGGGTGCCTTTGATCGGGCTGGATGTCACGACGTCGCCGCGCCGGCGTAGGAAGAGTTCGGGGGACAACGAGGCGACCGCGCCCCACCGTCCGGCGACATAGGCCGCCCGCGCCGGAGCGGTGCGGGCGATGCCGTCTATGAAGAAATCCAGCGAGGAACCGGTCACCGTGCCGGTGAATTGGGTGCAGACACAGGCTTGGTAGACCTCGCCTGCCCGTATTGCTTCCAGGCACGCCAGCACACCGTCGTAGTGTGCTGAGCGGTCTGCGGAGTCCCACTCGATCTGGCACATGGGTGCCGTTCTGGGCGCCGGCCCCGCCAGCGAGTCGGACAGCCAGGCCGGCATCAGGGCGCCGGAGAGGCTCTCGTACCACCACAGTCCGTCCCGGTCCCGGCGTAGCACGCAATCGGTCCAGCCGCCGGCGGCCTCGGGGATCCGGTGCGGTCGGCCGTCGGCGCCGGTGTCGGGATAGGACAGGTATCCGATCCAGCCGCCGCCCACAGCGCCGACCTGCGACGTTACCGTCCGGCGGGCGTCGACCGGGCGGGAGAACGCGTCGCCGGCGGCGACGGGCCGCACCGGCACGCTCGGGGCGATCACGGCGAGCGCGCCGAACCACTCACCGGTCAGCGCGGCCGGCGGGGGCAGGCCGAGGCGAGCGGTGGCCTGGCCGACGGCGCGCAGCACCTGCGGTGCGCCGCCTAGATCGCCGAGCCGCTCGATTCGCACCGCCCTAGCTTGACAGAACGGCGGATTTCCGCACGCCAGAGGCCCATCAGACGCGGCTGATCGCGCGTGCGGTCGTCAGGGCGGTCAGCTTGTCCGGGTTGCGCATGACGTAGAAGTTGGAGATCTTGTCGCCGGCGACCTCCACCGAGATCACGCCTTCCAGGCGCTCGTCCAGGTAGAGCAGCACCGCTGGGGCGCTGTTGCAGGTCACCATGTCCACCCGCGCTTGCCCCGCTGCCCGGCCCAGGATGCCCACGATGGCCCTGGCCACCCGGTCCGCCCCGACGATGGGCCGGCGAGCCGCGCTCACCTTGCCGCCGCTGTCGGCCATCCAGGTGGCGTCCGGGGCGAGCATCGCCATCAGCGCGTCCACGTCGCCGGAGGCCGCCGTGGCCAGGAACTGCGCGGTGATCTCGGCGTGGCTCTGGGGGTCGGTGGCCACGTCGAACCGCCTGCGGCGCGCGTGTACGTGTTCGCGCGCCCGGTGCGCGACCTGACGCACGGCCGGCGCGGATTTGCCCACCGCGTCGGCGATCTCGTCGTAGTCGAACCCGAACACCTCGCGCAGCACGAACACCGCCCGCTCGTCCGGGCTGAGCGTTTCCAGCAGCACCAGCATGGCCATCGACACCGATTCCGCCAGCACGACGTCGGCCGAAGCGTCCTGCTCGTCGTGCAGCAGCGGCTCGGGCAGCCACGGCCCCACGTACTCCTCCCGGCGCCGGGTCTGGGCCCGCAACGCGTTCAGCGCCTGCCGGGTGACCAGCCGGGCCAGGAAGGACTTGGTGTCGCGCACACCGGACAGATCGACCTCCGCCCAGCGCAGGTAGCTGTCCTGCAGCACGTCGTCGGCTTCTGTCGCCGAACCCAGGATCTCGTAGGAGATGGTGAACAGCAGCGGGCGCAGCAGGGTGAAGCGCTCCGCGTGCCCGCTGCTGTCACCGGACTCCGATGTCACCGCGCCGCGACCGGCTCGTCGGAGGCGGGTTGCACCGGTCGCTGGCCGCCCTTGAGCCAGCGGTACCAACCCGGCTTTGCCGCTTCCTTGCGCAGGCCCCAGACAGTGCCCTTGCACACCACCTCTTTGATCGACGCCGCCGCGCGGCCACCGATGTACAGGTTGACAGGGGTGTCGTCACGGCGGGCCAGTTGGATGGTGCCGTAGCTGCGGCCCACGCTGACGCACTGCCCGGTGAACGCCTGATTCAGCGCTGCCGGGACGGTCCCGGCGAGGCGGGCCAGCACGGTGTTGGCGGCCTGCGCGGCCAGCGGGATGGCGGCCTGGCAGCTCATCCGCAGCGGCTGGTTCGACGGCGCCGCGGCGTCACCGGCGGCCACGATGTGCTGGTCGGTGACGCTGGTCAGCGTCTCGTCGGTGAGCAGCCGGCCCAGCCCGTCGGTGCGCAGTCCGCTGCGGGTGGCGAGGTCCGGCACCGCGAATCCCGCGGTCCAGACCGTCACCGCGCTGGGCAAGACGGTGCCGTCGGCCAGTACGACAGAGTTCCAGCGGACCTCGTCGACGGTGGCGGACTCCAGCACGGTCACGCCGAGCTTGCGCAGCTGCTTGGCGACCGAACGCCGGCCCGGACCGCTCAGCGACGGCCCCAGGACCCCACCGCAGACCAGGGTCACCGCGCGTCCCTGCTCGCCCAGTTCGCCGGCGGCTTCGATGCCCGTCAGGCCGCCACCGACCACGGTGATGGGCGCGTCGGCGGCCAGATCGGCCAGGGCGTAGTGCAGTCGCTGCGCGCCTTCCAATTCGGCCAGCCCATAGGCGTACTCGGCCGCGCCGGGCACCGCGACGGGCGTCGCGCCGGTGCTGCCGACGGCGTAGATCAGGTAGTCGTAGTCCAGCGCGGCACCCGAGGACAGCCAGACCCGCCGGGCCGGAGCGTCGATGCGCTCGGCGTTGTCGACGACCAACCGGATGCTGTGCCCGAGCAACGTGCCGTAGTCGACGGTGGCGGTTCCGGTGCCGGCGGCCAGTTGGTGCAGCCGGATCCGCTCCACGAACTGGGGCCGCGGGTTCACCAGCGTGATGTCGACGTCGGCGCGCAACCGCAAGTGGTTGGCGGCCATCGTGCCGGCGTAGCCGCCGCCGACGACGACGACGCGGGTCTTGGACTGCAGTTGCTCGGACATCGTTGGTTGCTCGGACATCGTTGGTTGCTCGGACATCGTTGTCTCCTCTTGCCGAAGTGGGTTACACCCTCAAGACACCGGAGCCGGACCATCCGTGACAGCGAAGACCGAAATGTGAGCTGTCTCACGCATCCTTCGGCAGGAACACGAAATTGTTGACGTACACCCCACGCGGTGCCCAGTCGTCCTCGGCGCCACCGATGTTCACCGGATTCTGGTGTTCGGCGGCGTCGAATTCCTCGACCGGCCGGCGCTGCCCGTCCAACGTGAAGTGGCCCTGGTAACCCAGCCCGCCCAGCAGCCGGGTGATCTCGGCGACGGCGTTGGCGTGGTGGCGGTCCTCGGCCTCCACCACGATCGCCGGACGGTTGCGCTGCAGTGTGTCCACCGCACCGCGCAACACCGCCAACTCGTGGCCCTCGACGTCGATCTTGACCAGGCCGACGTCGTCCAGCCCCAGGTCGTCCAGGCGCTTGACGGTGACGTCGATGGTCGCGACCGGTCCGCCGACCGCCGTGTCCAGGACGTTGTCGCTGTCGATGGTGCTGCGGCCCGGATCGGACTCCACCACCCGCATCGCGACCACCCCGGGCTCGTCGGAGAGCGCCACCGCTTCGACGCGCACCGCGGCCCCGACGGCGGCGAACATCGCAGCCAGGTCGCGGGCTTGCGCCGGCCGGGGTTCGAAGGCGATCACCGACCGCGACGACGACGCCATCGCGATGGCGAACTCACCGACATCGGCGCCGATGTCGAGGGATACCCGAGCGGGATCGCACAGCGATCGCACCAGCGTCACGTCCGCGCGGGATTCGCCGAGGTTCTGCAGGATTCGGTACTTGCGCCGCCAGAACAACCGCGGGGCGAGGGCTCTTGCCGCAGGCGCCAGCCAACGCTTGGCCGTGCGCGCGACAGACACCGTCACGACCTTAGTGCACCATCGCCGTCGGGCCGCCGGACAGCCCAGTGCGCCAAACAATCCGGAGGGCCGGATCGGCGCCGCATGATAGTCTCACTTGACTGACAAACCATCCGTGACCTGCGCCGGTCCGGGTACTTCCCAGGGCTATCAGGCCGACTCCGGCCACGACACCGCGGGCCGCTGATACAGCCGCTGACTGGGTTAGCCGCCCGTACTCGGTGCAGTCATCTCGCCACGTGCACAAATCGGAGGACCGGTGCCGCGCAGCTTGGACCTCGTGGTCACCTCCGTGGCCACCCAGCTGATGGAGGCGACCGCGTCCACCGCCACGCAGGTCAGCGAAAAGGTCCTCGCCCAGCTCGTCGAACAGTTCGACGTGGACGCCAGTTTCCTGCGCCACCACGATCACGACATCCGCGCTTCGGTGCTGGTCGCGGAATGGCCACCGCGGCCCGACGTCCCCGACCCCGACCCGCAAGCCGTCGTGCACTTCACCAGCGCCGACCCGGTGCTCGCGCAGTGCGAACACGGCCGCAAGCCGGTGGTGATCCGCCCCGATCAGAACAACCGGACGTTGCCGCGTTGGGTCGGCGGCGCCAAGCAGGCGGCGTCGCCGTCGGTCGCTGCCGCGCCGCTGGTGTCCGGGGACAAGACCACCGGGGTACTGGGTTTCGTCAAGTTCGGCGCCCGCAAGTGGAAGCAGGAGGAGATCAACACCCTCGAGGCCGTGGCGGCGCTGTTCGCGCAGCTGCAGGCCCGGATCGCCGCCGAGGAGAAGCTGCGCTACCTGGCCGAGCACGACGACCTGACCGGCCTGTACAACCGCCGGGCGCTGGTCGCGCACCTGTCCGACCGGCTCGCGGCCGGCAACCCCGGACCGGTCGCGGTGCTCTACATGGACCTGGACCGGCTCAAGTCGATCAACGACTACCTCGGGCACACCGCGGGCGACTGGTTCATCCGGGTCTTCGCCCAGCGGCTGCGGGTGTGCGCGGGCAGCCAGAGCATGATCGCCCGCCTGGGCGGCGACGAGTTCGTCGTCATCCCGGACCAGACCATGTCCAGCGGCGCCGCCGAATCGTTCGCCCGCCGGCTGGGCACGATGCTGCGCGAGCGGCTGGCGATCGGCGGCCACCAGATCACCCGCACGGTCAGCATCGGGCTGGCCGTGGGCATGCCGGGCCGCGACAACAGCACCGACCTGCTGCGTCGCGCCGACGAGGCGGTGCTGACGGCCAAGCGCGCCGGCGGCAACCAGGTCGCGCTGTCCACCGACGACATGTCGCTGAAGAGCGCCTTCCGCAACGACATCGAGTTGCACCTGCAGGGCGACATCGACAGCGAAGCCCTGCTGTTGCACTACCTGCCCGAGGTCGACCTGTGGACCGGCGCCATCGTGGCGGCCGAGGCGCTGGTGCGGTGGCGGCACCCGATCTGGGGTCTGCTGCTGCCGGACTCGTTCATCGGCGTCGCCGAGTCGACCAACCTGGCCGGTGAGCTCGGCCGTTGGGTGATGCGCAGCGCCTGCTCGGAGTTCAGCCGGTGGCGCTCCAACGGTGTGGGGCAGAGCGCGATCCTGCGGATCAACGTCTCGCCGGTGCAGCTGATCACCCGCGGGTTCGTGCGCACGGTCGCCGACACCATCGAGGAGTTCGGCATCGACGGCGGGTCGGTCTGCCTGGAGATCACCGAGCGTGCCGTGGTGCATGACATCGAAGCCACCCGCAAGACGTTGCACGAGCTCAAAGAGGTCGGGGTGCAGATCGCCATCGACGACTTCGGCACCGGCTACGCTGTGCTGTCGCATCTGAAGTCGTTGCCGGTCGACATGCTCAAGATCGACACCGGGTTCGTCCGCGACCTGGGCACCAACGCCGGTGACCTGGCAATCGTGCGCGCCATCATCGGCCTGGCGGAGGCGTTCGGACTGCAACTGGTCGCCGAAGGCGTCGAGACCCCGGCCGCCGCACTGACGTTGATGCAGCACGGCTGCCACCGGGCGCAGGGATTCCTGTTGTCGCGCCCCGTCCCGGGCAACGCCATGGAGGCGTTGCTGTCCGCGCGCTGGATGCCGATGCCGTTCCTCGCCGACCGCGAGGCGCTGACGCTCGGCGCGATTTAGCTCGAGATTGGTTTGAACGATTAAGAAATTCGCGTTAATCGCTGCCGCGTGCGTGTCTGTCCTGATCGCGGCCGCTTCGCTGCTCATCGGCGGCTGCAGCCGCACCCACAACGACCCGGGTCCGTTGGCGGCGATGGTCAGCCCGGCCATCCCGGCGGCCAGCCAGGAGATACCCAACCCGCTGCGCGGGCAGTACGAAGACCTGCTCGAGCCGCTCTTCCCGCAGGGCCGCCCGGCGCAGCAGCGCTACCCCGCCTGGCCGGCATCGTATGACGCCAGCCTGCGGGTGACGTGGCGGCAATTGCAGCCCGTCGACCCCGCCACGTTGCCGCCCGGCGCCCCGGACGATCTCAAGTTCGACTTCAGCGTCATCGACGACGCGCTGACCAAGCTGGCCGAGCGGCATATGCGGCTGACCCTGCGGATCCAGGCCTACAACTCCTGCTGCAACGCGACCTACCCGGACAACACCAACATCGAGATCCCTGACTGGGTGCGCGCCAAGCCGTCCACCAACACCAGCTATTCGAACGCGCCGAACGGTGTGACGCAGGTGGTGCCCAACTTCAACGACCCCACCTACCTGCAGGACTTCGGTCAGCTCCTGGCCGCCCTGGGCCGCCGCTACGACACCGATGAACGCCTGTCCGTCTTCGAGTTCTCCGGCTACGGCGACTTCAGCGAGAACCACGTGGCGTTCCAGCGTGACGCGCTGAACGCCCCCGGTCCCGGGCCCGACGAGAGCGTCGGCGCGCTCGGTTACTACAGCCAATTCCGGGACCAGACCATCACCAAGGCATCCGTCGAGCAGTTGGTCGCGGCCAACGTCAGTGCCTTCCCGCACACCCAGCTGGTGGTCACACCCAACAATCCCGAGATCGTGCGGCAGCTGCTCGCCGACGACGTCACCAGGAAACTGGCCGCGCCGGTCGGGGTCCGGTCGGACTGCCTGGGCGTCTACGCACCGCTGCCGACCTGGGCCGAGTCCAGCACGTCGCACTACGTGCAAACCCAGGATCCGTTGGTCGGCAAACTCAAGGAACGGCTCGCCAAGGCGCCGGTGATCACCGAGTGGTGTCAGTTACCCAACGGAACCTCACCGCAGGCCTACTACGACAAGGGCCTGCACGACGTCATCCGCTACCACGTCTCGATGACGTCGAGCATCAACTTCCCGGATCAGGACGCGACCTCGCCGATGGACCCCAAGCTGTACGTGTTGTGGGCGCAGGCCAACGCCACCGCCGGTTACCGGTACTCGGTGGAAGCCCGGCCGGGATCGCAGTCGCTGCAGGACCAGGTGGCGTCGATCGCGGTCAACTGGACCAATTACGGCGCGGCCGCTACCACCGAGAAGTGGGTTGCGGGCTACCGCGTGGTCGACTTCAGCGGCCAGACCGTGCGCGCGATACCGGGCACCGTCGACCTCAAGGCGCTGGTTTCGGACGTATCCGGGGACCGCAGCATCGACCATCCGCCGCCGGCTTCGGCGACCGAGACGGTGAAGGTCGACCTCAAAGGGTTGCCGCCGGGCCACTACACGCTGCGCGCCGCCGTGGAGTGGCAACAGCACAAACCCAATGGTTCGCATGTGGTGACCTACCCGCCCATGCGGCTGGCGCGCGACGGCCGCGACGACTTCGGCTTCTACCCGATTGCCACCCTGGACGTGTCCCGCGAGACCCTCGCCACGCCCGGTGCCTCGTGACCGAACCAGATAGCCACTTGCGGCGGCGGGCCTGTGGCCGGTATGCAGACAGAACCGACGCTATATGGCTGGCGTCCGCTCAGGAGGTTTAGTGGGGGATGGATTTCCGTACCTTTGTTCGGACTCTCCTGCTGCACTGGAAGCTGTTCCTAGGGGCGGTGCTGGCGTGTTTGGCTGGGGCCGCGGCCATTACGGCGTTTCAGACGAAAAGCTACGAGTCCACTGCCACCGTTTTGGTGTCGTTCTCCGGTGAGACCGACCTGATGCAGGTGTACCAGGGCACGCAGGCCGCCCAGGAACGGCTGTCGTCGTACGCGGCGATCGCCGGAGGGCACGCGGTGGCCGAACGCGCGGTCGACAAATTCCATCTACCCATCAGCGCCGACGCCCTGGCCAACCAGACCAAGGTGGCGTTCACGCCGAAGTCCACGTTGTTCACCATCACCGTCACCGATACCGACCCGGAGCGGGCGGCGAAGCTGGCCAAGGCGGTCGCCGACGAGTTCACCCTGATGGTCGGCACGCTCGGGGTCGACCCGAAGGCGCCGGGCGCACCGGTGACGACCACCACCGCGGCGCCGCCGCCCCAGACGGTTTCGGCTCCGGCGCCGGACGGGGAGCAGCCCGGCACCCAGGCGACCGAGACCACGACTCCAGCCGGGACGACGCCGACGCAGACATCGCCGACCGGGCAGCCGTTGCCGCAAGCCCGCGCGACCGTCATCGAGCAGCCCGGCGTGCCCGACAAACCGGTGAAGCCGGTGCCGGTGCGCAACATGGCGATGGGTCTGGTCGCCGGATTGTTGTTGGGGACCGGGGTGGCGCTGACGCGGGAGGCCGCCGACCGCACGGTGCGCGACCGCGCGAAGCTGGAAAACCTGACCGGGCTGCCGACGTTGGCCGAGCTGCCGGGGCACCGTGGCAATGCGCCGCGATTCGGCACCGACATCTCGTTCGACGATGCGGTCCGTGGCTTGCGCGCCCGGCTGCTGCGGGCGATGGGTCCGGGCGCCAATCGGGTGTTGCTGACCGCGCCGTTCGGTGGCGAGGGGACCACGACGACGGCGATCAACCTGTCGCGCTCCTTCGCCGAACTCGGCGAGGACGTGCTGCTCATCGAGGGCGACACCCGGCGCCCGGTGATCGCCGGGCTGCTCAAGGTCGAGTCGGGCGAGGGCCTGTCGAATGCGTTGTCCAACCCCGAGATCGCGACGGAGGCGACCAAGCCGACGTCTATCCCGAAGCTGTTCGTGTTGGCGGCACGTTCGGTGCGCCGCGAGACCCTGCCCACCAGCGCCTACCTGCCCGAGGTGCTGGACAAGGTGCTCAAGGACGTGGCCAAGACGTTCGAGCGGACGGTCGTGGACGGACCGCCGGTGCTGGCGACGGCTGACTCCGGTCTGCTCGGCGGCGCGGTGGACGCCACCGTGTTGGTAGCTCGGGCCGGGCGAACCACTGAGGACGAGCTGTCCGACGCGCTGAGCGCGTTGCGCGCCGCCGGAGCCAACGTGGTGGGCACCGTGCTGACCGACGCGCGGATCGCCCGTCATACCAGGGCTTCCACCCGGACCTACCGTGCCAAGGTCAGTGGACCGACGTGATCCTGTACCTGCGGAGTCGTCATCGCCTGGCGGTGACCGCAGTTATGTTGACGCTGTTCGCTTTCGGCTGTTTCGTCTACGGCGCGCTGTCGGTACGTAACACCACTCAAGGCATCCTGCTGGTCGGCCTGACGTTCTTCCTGATCGTCTATTGGGCCAAGCCGGAACTGATGATCGGGTTGGCGTTGTTCCTGGGCTGCGCGGCCCTGCCGCAGGGTCTGCACGTCGGCAAAGTCATTGGGCCGGTGTCCATTTACGCCTCGCACGTGGTGCTGATCCTGGCGATCTGTTTCGTGCTGCCGGTTGTGCGGTTGCGCATGTCCGAGTACCTGTTGCCGGGGATGTTCGCGCTGACGGTGATTTACTTTGCCGCGGTTGGGTTTTCGACGGGTCACAATGCCGCGGTGGTGGTGCGCGAGGCCACGTTTTTGTTGGAGATGGTCGCCGGCTTCGTGCTGGCGCTGGTGATCGTGTACGGCGAATACGTGGTGCTGTCGATCCATGCGATGGCCGTGACACTGTGGTTTTCGGCGGGTATGGCTGTCCTGGGATCGTCCGGGGGCGTCCGGCTGGCCGGCCGGACCGAGAGCCTGCAGATGGACACCGGCGACGCCGCCAACCGTGTGATCACCTCTACCTTGATCCCGGCGATCGCGGTGTTGACCACGTTGGTGGCGGCGCAGATCGCCGGGCGGGTGAAGCCGGTCTACTACCTGACGCTGGGTCTGCCCGCGTTGGTGATCGCCGTTCTGGCGTTCTCCCGCAACACGATCCTGTCGGTGGGGGTCGCCGCCATCGTCGCGTTCTTCGCCAGCTTGGGCTGGTCCGCGGTGCGCCGGGCCGCGCGACTGACGCTGACCGGTGCCGGGATCTTGGCGGTGACGATCCCCGGAGCGCTGTTCCTGCTGGGCGACTCGTCGGCCGGGGTGTGGTTGGCCAATCAGATCACCGGGTTCAGTCACCGGGTGCTGGGCCGGTCCACCGGCACCGCGCTGACCACCGACCCCTCGACACTGGCCCGATTCGCCGAGGACCGGCACCTCAACGAGGCGATCGCGGCCGCGCCGGTGTTCGGGCACGGCCTGGGCTATGCCTATCAGTTGCCGTTCGGCGGCGACGACCCGAACGAATTCACCCAGACGCTGGGCACCACGTATGCGCACAACTTCTACCTGTGGTGGCTGGCCAAGTCGGGTGCGGTTGGTATGACGGCGTTCGCGGTGTTCGCGTTGACACCGTTGGTGCGGGCGCTGCGCAGCGCGTCGGTGCCGGCGAAGATCGCCGCGTCAACCAGCACCGGGCTACTGGTCATGTGCGTCATCGACCCGTTGCCGGAAGACCCGGCCAACGCGATGACGCTCGGTATCGCGTTGGGAGCTGCGTTGGCATTCGGGAAAGTCGGTCGCCGCGAAGTGGATTCGCCGGATCATTCCGCGGGCGACCTGGCGCCGGCGGCGAAGGCGGCTCAGTGACGGCCGATCCGCTTCGGGTCCTGGTGGTCGGCCCGGCGCCGGCGCAGGCGGCCAGCCGGGGCGGCATGGCCACGGTGATCACGTTGATGGCAGCACATCCCGACTCGCGGGTCGAGATCACCATGGTCCCGACGTACATCGAAGGCTCGTTCTGGTATCGGCGCTGGGTCGGGGTGTCGGGAATGCTGCGCGCCACTTGGGTTGTGCTGCGTCACCGCGCCGACATCCTGCACGTCCATCTGGCGCACGGTGGCAGCGTGGTGCGCAAAGCGTTGCCGTTGACGGCGGCACGCTTGGCGAAAGTGCCTGCCGTGGTGCACGCGCACAGCTACGACTTCGGCGGGTGGTTCGACGGGTTGCCGTCGGCGGTGCAGCAAGTGGTGCGGCGGGTGCTGGTTGCCGATCAGTGGTTGGTGCTGGGCACGCGGCACGTCTCGGAATATGCCGAGCGGTTGGGGCTGGCCGACGACCGGATCCGGGTACTCAACAACGCCGTCCCGATCCCGCAGCGGCCGGTGGTCCATTCCGATAGCGTTGTGGTGCAAGCTGTTTCGCTCGGTCGGCTGGGTGCGCGTAAGGGCAGCTATGACCTGATCGACGCGGTGGCGGCGTTGGACTCCGACATTCGCGGTCGGCTACGACTGACCCTGGCCGGTGACGGCGAGGTGGACGACGTGCGCGCGGCCGTGGCGGCGGCCGGACTCACGGACACGATTCATGTTGCGGGATGGCTGGATCCGGCTGCCCGCGACGACTTGCTGAGCGCCGCACACATTTTGGTGCTGCCCAGCTACGACGAAGGCCTGCCGATGGCGCTGCTGGAGGCGATGGCCTACGGTCTGGCGCCGGTTACCACGTTGGTAGGCAGCATCGGCGAGGCGATCACCGACCGGGTGACCGGTCTGGCGGTCGAACCCGGTCGGCCCGACCAGATTGCCGCTGCGCTGTCCGAACTGGTCAAAGACGATGCACTGCGGGCAGAGCTGGGCGCGGCGGCCCGTCGCCGCGCCGCGGACTTCGGGTTGGATCGCTGGTATCAACGATTGGATCAGGTGTGGGCGGAGGTGCGCACGGTCGCACAGGAAGGTGAGACATTGTCAGCAAAAGACCGCCTGCTGCACAGCGACGCCGCCAACTGGGCGGCGAAATACGCCACGGTGCGCAACGTCGGACGGGTGTTCGGCCGCAGAGCCATGGCCGCGGCGACCGAGGCGCTGTGGCGTCGCCGGTCGGCCCAGGATCTGGCCATGTCCGTGGCAGATCACTTCGCGCCCAACGGCGCAACGGTTGTCGACGTGGGCGCCAGCTGGGGTTTGTTCACCTATCACTTGGCTCGGCGGGTCGGAAAGTCGGGCCGCGTCTACAGTTTCGAACCGCACCCCGACAACGCGCCGATGTTGCGCAAACTCGACCAGGCGATGCCGTACGTCCATTTCAGCCAGGTCGCGGCGTCCGACGAACCCGGGACAGCGCAACTGCTGGTGCCCGAGCGGCACAACCGGCAGGTGACAGCGCAGGGCAGCCTGGCGCACGGCTTCGACGGGCAAGGCGTGGACGTGCGGAAGATCGACGTGCCGTTGGTGCGGTTGGACGATGTGCTGGGCTCCGTCGTCGACGTGGACTTCGTCAAGATCGACGTCGAGGGACACGAAATGTCTGTTCTGCGTGGCGGTTCGGCGATGTTGCGTCGGTGCCGGCCGGCCATTTTGATCGAAATAGAACAACGTCATCTGTCGCAGCCCATAGCCGACGTGTTCGGGCTGATCGAGGATCTGGGCTATCAATTGTTCTACGTCAGCGACACCGCGCTGCGACCGATCGCCGACTTCGACGTGGAACGCGACCAGATGTCGATGGTGAACTCGGGAGAGTTCCATCCCTTCGCGATGCCGAAGGGATATGTGCACGACTTCGTGGCGGTCTCGTCGCCGGATCTGGTGTCGGGGTTCCTGCGCTGAGGCGCGATTGGCTATTGGGCGCTGGGCTCGAGTGTCGGGTGTGAATCTCTCGCCTGTCACACCCGTATCAACGTGATATCGCATGTGCTACCAACCGTTTTGGAGCTAGTGCCGATGCTTCAGCCCAAGACTTGTCGGTGCCCCTTCGTAGAATCATGGCATGCCGGCCAGCACGTACGCGGAGATCGAGGAGGTCCTCGTCGCGTATGGTGATGCTTTGGATCGGTTGTGTGAGTTGAGTTTTGATGCGCAGGACAATTCGCGGCGGATGGAGATCATGGACCGCATCGAGCGGGGGATCCGTCGGGCGCGGGTGCCTCAGCACGCGTTGATCAATCAACTCGGTGCCGAAGCCACCGCCGGGGAGCTGGGGGGTTCGTTGCGCGAGGCGTTGGCGAATCGGTTGCGCATCACCAAGGCCGAGGCCGCTCAGCGCATCGCCCACGCCGCCGATTTGGGTCCGCGCCGCGCGCTCACGGGGGAGCCGCTGGCACCGGTGTTGCCGGCGGTGGCTGCCGCCGAGCGCGAGGGGCTGCTCGGCGGCGAGCAGGTGGGGATCGTCCAGAAGTTCTTCAAGAAGCTCCCTGAGGCGGTCGATGTGGCCACCCGTGCTGATGCCGAAGCCAAGCTGGTGTTGGTGGGCACCGGGTTTCGCCCCGACGAGCTGGCCGAATACGCCCGGGTCCTCAAGGACTGCCTCAAACCCGACGGCGACTTCGTGCCCGACGAAGCCGACGAGGCCGAGCGGG
>NZ_JCALCN010000027.1:0-63049 GCF_059812345.1 Mycobacterium sp. NGS59 | reverse complement strand
CGCTCGGCGAAAGAGGGGCGTGACGCTCGGCGGAAGAGGAGCGTGACGCTCGGCGAAAGAGGGGCGTGACGCTCGGCGAAAGAGGGGCGTGACGCTCGGCGGAAGAGGGGCGTGACGCTCGGCGAAAGAGGGCCGAGAGAGGCTCAGCCGCCGATCGGCACGAATCCCGAACCCGGCCGGTTCTTGGCGTTGATGTCGGCCAGGTCGGCGTTGATCGACATCACCACCGCCGGTGTGTGCAGCGGGATGTACTTCGTGACACAGGTGGGCAGGGCGTCGCTGAACGCGCCGTGGATCATCCCGACCAGCATGTTGTCCACCGTCACCGGCGCTCCGGAATCGCCGGGCCCGCCGCACACCTGCATCAGGATCGAGCCCGGGTCCTGTCCCGGACCCCAGGTGACGCCGCACGAGTTACCCGTGGTGCGGCCCTGCTTGCAGGCGACCTGACCGAACGCCGGGTCCGGGCCGATGCCGTTGACGGCAAAACCGTTGAAGTCGGCCACCGGCGTGACCCTGGCCGGGTCGAACCTGATCACCGCGTAGTCCAGGCTGTCGTTGCCGGCGACCATGGTGCCCACCTGGCCGGCCCCCTCGGCCCCTTCGGCGGCCACCGGCGCACCCGGTCCACCGCAGTGCGCCGAGCTGAACCCGATCAGGTCGCCGAACTTGTCGTGACCGATTGCGGTGAGCGTGCACAGCGTGCCGGTGTTGACGACGATGCCCGCGCCTGCGCCCAGCGGCACCTTCTCGTCGGCGACGGCGGTGCTGACAGGCAGGAACAGAAAGGCCAGGAACGCGGCCAGGGTGGCCGCGGCAGCGGCGACGAAATTCAGACCGCTCGGCGCCTTCTGCAAAGTGATACCCCTGTCGATTCGTCGATTATCGGAGCGAGATTGGAGAACAGGCCGTCAGTGTATTCGGCCTCGCTCGTTGCCGGTTCGACTGGCCTCGTCGGACATCGGGTCGCATGGCAACATGAATGCGACAACTGGCGCGCCACCGAAGCTTCAGGGGCAGCACAACGGAGAGGATCGTCTGTGAGCAAACCTGACAAGAACGGTGTGCCCAACACGCTGACCACCATCCCGCTGGCGGACCCGCACGCCAGGGCCGGTGACCCGTCGGTGGGCGATCTGATCAAAGACGTGACCACGCAGATGTCGACGCTGGTGCGCGCCGAGGTGGAACTGGCGCGCGCCGAGATCACCCGCGACGTCAAGAAAGGGCTGACCGGCAGCGTTTTCTTCGTCTCCGCGCTGGTTGTCTTGTTCTACTCCACCTTCTTCTTGTTCTTCTTTCTCGCCGAGCTGCTCGACACCTGGCTGTGGCGCTGGGTGGCGTTCCTGATCGTGTTCGCGATCATGGTCGTCGTCACCGCCGTGCTGGCCCTGCTGGGCTTTTTGAAGGTCCGCCGGATCCGGGGGCCGCAGAAGACCATCGAATCGGTCAAAGAGGCGCGCACCGCGTTCACCCCCGGTCACGACAAGACGCCGCCCAAAGCCATCGACGCCAAGACTCCCGCCGATCCCTCGGGTTGGTAGATGCCGGTTCCAGATCCGTCGATGGTCCGTATCGACGGGCCCTGGCGGCATCTGGACGTGCACGCCAACGGCATCCGCTTCCACGTCGTGGAGGCCACCCGAGACGATGCCGGTCCCGCCACCGCACGCCCGCTGGTGATCCTGTTGCACGGGTTCGGCTCGTTCTGGTGGTCCTGGCGCCACCAGTTGCGCGAACTGCGCGGTGCCCGGGTGGTGGCGGTCGACCTGCGCGGCTACGGCGGCAGCGACAAACCGCCCCGCGGCTACGACGGCTGGACGCTGGCCGGTGACACCGCCGGGCTGATCCGCGCGCTCGGCCACTCCTCGGCGACGCTGATCGGGCACGCCGACGGCGGACTGGCCTGCTGGGCCACCGCCCTGCTGCATTCCCGGCTGGTGCGTGCCATCGCGGTCATCAGCTCGCCGCACCCGATCGCGTTGCGCCGGTCCACGCTGACCCGGCGCGATCAGAGTCGCGCGCTGCTGCCGACGTTGTTGCGCTATCAGGCGCCGCTGTGGCCGGAACGGTTACTCACCCGACACGACGGCGCCGAGATCGAACGGCTGGTCCGCAGCCGCAGCAGCGCCAAATGGCTTGCCTCGGAGGACTTTTCGCAGACCATCGGTCATCTGCGCGGCGCCATCCAGATCCCGGGCGCCGCGCACTGCGCACTGGAGTACCAGCGCTGGGCGGTGCGCAGCCAGCTACGCACCGAAGGTCACCGGTTCATCAAGTCCACGACCGGGCAACTCGGCGTGCCGCTGCTGCACATCCGCGGCGACGCCGATCCCTACGTGCTGGCCGCCCCGGTCGAACGCACGCAGCGCTACGCGCCGCACGGCCGCTACATCTCGGTGGCCGGCGCAGGACATTACGGCCACGAGGAAGCGCCGCAGGAAGTCAGCCGGCACCTCAACCGGTTCCTCGACCAGGTGCACCGGGTCAGCTGACGCAGGCCCCGGTTTGGACCGGCTGAGTGGCACCGATCCGGGCCAGCTGGCCGGCCACCTCCTCGGCGGTCAGCACGAAGCCGGTGTCCGCGTCGTCCACAGCCGCGCCGAACACCACCCCGACCACCCGGCCGTCCAGGTCGATCAGGGGTCCGCCCGAATCGCCCTGCTCCACAATCGCTCTGATGGTGTAGACCTCGCGGGTGACCGGCTGCGGGCTGCGATAGATGTCGGGTCCGCTCAGCTTGATCAGCTCGCGGATCCGGGCCGGGGTGGCAGTGAACATGCCGCCGCCGGGGTAGCCGAGCACGACGACGTCGGTCCCGGTCTTCGCGGGGCGCTCGGCGAATTTCAGCGGCGCGGCCGTCAGCTCCGGGACGGCCAGGATCGCGATGTCGACGACCGGGTCGTAGGACACCACGGTGGCCTTGTAGGTCTTGTCGTCAGCCTCGACGGACACGCTGTTGGAACCGGCGACCACGTGCGCGTTGGTCATCACCCAGCCGGGTGCCGACACCACGAATCCGGTGCCTTCCAACAATTTGCGGCAACTCTGCGCCTCGGCGCGGACCTTGACCACGCTGGGCCGAGTGGCCGCCACGACCGGGTTGGTCTTGAGCGCCGGATCCGGCGAAGCGACCGGAATGACCGGGGTACGGCTGAACGGTTCCAGCACCGCGGGCAGGCCGGAGGTGTTGAGCAGCGCCGAGAGCCGTTTGGGCACCGTTTTCAGCCAGGTGGGCGCCACCTCGTTGACTTCGGCGAGCACCCGGGAACCCCGCACGGCGGCGGCCAGTTCGGGCTGGTCCTTGGACTGGGTCAGCGGGGTCGCCAGCAGCCAGGCCGCCGTCAGCACCACCACCAGCTGCACTGCCACGCCGATCACCGAGTCGACGGTGCGGACCGGACGGTTGCGGATGGCGCCGCGCACCGCGCGCCCCAACACCACCCCGGCGACCTCGCCGACCACCACCAGCGCCAGGATCAGGAACAGCGCGGCGAACAGCTTGGCCCGCGGCGCGGCGATGTGGCTGACGATGTGTGGTGCCAGCAGCACACCGGCCACCGCGCCCAACAGCACTCCGGCGAACGAGAGCACCGAACCGAGCGCGCCCGAGCGCCATCCGGAGATGGCCGCGATGAAGGCGACCGCCAGCACCGCGATGTCCAGCCACTGGGACGGCGTCATCGCAGCCCGCCCCTGTTCGTCGGGGAATCGCCGACCAGCACCATCGCGTCGTCCAATTCGCGGAGGTCGTCGGTGTCCCAGGGCTTGGCCCAGCCCGCGACGTCGAGCACCGCGGAGATCACCTGGCCGGTGAAACCCCACACCAACATCTGGTTCAGCAGGAACGCCGGTCCCGCCCAGCGCTTGCCCAGCGTGCCGCGATAGACCATCAGCCGATTCTCCGGGTTGACGAAGGCCCGCACCGGCACCCGGGCCACGATGGCCGTCTCGGCGTCGTTGACGACGGTCACCGGGCCCGGATCCGGCGAATACGCCAGCACCGGGACGACGTGGAAGTTGGACGGCGCGATGAACGTCCGCTCCATGGTGGCCAGCGCGTGCAACCTGCCGACGTCGATCCCCGTCTCCTCCCACGCCTCGCGCAGCGCGGTGGCGACGGGACCGTCGTCGCCGGGATCTGAGGCGCCGCCGGGAAACGCGGCCTGTCCGGCGTGATGTCGCAGCGTGGACGCCCGCACGGTGAGCAGCAGATCGGCGTCGTCGGGCACGCCGGCGCCGGCCGGCTCGTCCTGCGGTCCGGAGAACAGCACCAATACGGCGGCGTCGCGGCCGGTGCGGCGCAGCGACGACACCGAGCGGGCCGCGGTCACCATGGCCAGCACGTCGGCGGGCAGCCGGCGCCGGTACGCGTCAGGAATCTTCTCGACGTTGTCGACCAGCGGTCGCAACCACGGCGGGCTGACGTCGGGAGTCAGGGGAATCGCCGCACTCAACGCCGCCTCCCTCCTAGCCCGCCCCATTTCCAATCACGTCCGCGATCTCATCGGCGCTGCCGAAAGCCCGCGGCAGGGTTTGGGCAACGCTACCGTCCGGCCGCAGCACCACCGTCGCGGGCATCACGTTAACCACCCGCAACGCCGCCGCGACTCTGCGGCGGCCGTCCTGCAGGGTGGGCAGCCGAACTCCGAGTTCGGCCAGGCGCAGCAACGCGGCCGTCTCGTTCTCGTCCTGATGCACCGTCAGCACCGTGACGTCGGCACCCATCCGCCGTTGATACTCGGCCATCGCGGGCAGTTCCGCAGTGCACGGGCCACACCAATACGCCCACAGGTTGAGCACCACCCGCCGGCCGGCCAGCGCCTTCGCCACGTCGACGGCGGCGCCGTCGGCCGCGCATTCCACCACGACGCCGCGCAGTGCCGCCGCGCCTGCACCGGCTCCCGGGCCGGGACAGGGCGGCAGATCGGCACGCTGGCGGGGCCCGGCCAGCGCGGCCGGGGTATCGGCGTCGCGGTGTTCCCGCGGCGCGGGCGCCTGGCCACTCACCGACGGCGCCGCGTCGTCGCGCAGCTCGGCCACCAGGGCCACCACCAGCGCGGCGACCACTGTCAAGACCGCGAGGGTCCAGCGGGTCGTGCCGGAGAGCGCCTTCATGTGAGGCGTCAGAGCCCGGCCAGGGCCAGCAGGTGATCGGTTTCGGGGCCCTGCACCAGCGGTGCGGCCAGCAGCGGCTCGGTGGGACCCAGTCCGAATGACGGGCAGTCCTTGGCCAGCACGCAGACACCGCAAGCCGGTTTGCGGGCGTGGCACACCCGGCGGCCGTGGAAGATCACCCGGTGGCTGAGCAGGGTCCATTCCTTGCGCTCGATCAGCTCGCCGACGGCGTGTTCGACCTTGACCGGGTCCTCTTCGGCGGTCCATCGCCACCGTCGCACCAACCGCCCGAAGTGGGTGTCGACGGTGATGCCGGGCACGTCGAACGCGTTGCCCAGAATCACGTTGGCGGTCTTGCGACCGACGCCGGGCAGCGTCACCAACTCGTCCATGGTCTTGGGCACTTCGCCGTCGAACCGCTCGACGAGGGCCTGACCCAGGCCGATCAGCGACGACGCCTTGTTACGGAAGAAGCCGGTGGGATGGATCAGCGTCTCGAGTTCGGCGCGATCGGCCTGCGCGTAATCCAGAGCGGTCCGGTACTTGGCGAACACCGCCGGCGTCGTCAGGTTGACCCGCTTGTCGGTGCTCTGTGCCGACAGGATGGTGGCCACCGCCAGCTCGAGCGGCGTGGTGAAGTCCAGTTCGCAGTAGACGTGCGGAAACGCCTGCGCCAGGGTGCGGTTCATCCGTCGCGCCCGTCGCACCAACCCGGTTCGGGTTTCGTCTGCCCAGCGCTTGGCGAGGACCGGAGCGGGCGGCACGGGCTTGGACTTGGATCGCCCGGACGACTTCGCCGCTGTCACCTACGACAGAGTACTGATTTCGTAATCTGTCTGAGACCTTGCGCGTGTTTACTCTCCTTGTGCTGTGGTTGCTGGTGGCCTGCATCCCGGGGTTGCTGATGCTGGCGACGATCGGGCTCGGGCGGCTGGAGAAGGCCCTGGCCCGCGATGCTGTGACCGCCACCGACGTCGCCGATTTCCTGAATCAGGCCGAGGCCGTGGACGTGCACACACTGGCCCGCGAAGGCATGCCCGAAGCGCTGGAATACCTGCATCGACGCCAGGCGCTGGGACTGGTGGCCACCCCGCAGCCCAAGCAGCTGACCGGACGGCATCACGCCGAGACGATCTTTGCCACCGACGTCGTCGGGCGCGTCGAAGTGGGGCTGCCCACCCGCATTCGCGGGCGCTACCGGACCAACACACAATTTACGGTGACTCGACACGTCAATCGTGTTTAGCGTTGGCACGCCGCGCTGAGTGGCCTACCTTTAGACTCGTGTCGGCCGTCACAAATTGGCCTGCCCGTAAGTAATTCGTGAGCACCTGAAGAAGCAAGAAGAGGAAACGTGGACGAGATCCTGGCAAGGGCAGGAATCTTCCAGGGGGTTGAGCCCAGCGCCGTCGCTGCGTTGACCAAGCAACTGCAGCCCGTTGATTTCCCCCGTGGACACACGGTTTTCGCTGAAGGCGAGCCGGGCGACCGGCTGTACATCATCGTCGCCGGCAAAGTGAAGATCGGTCGCCGCTCCCCGGACGGCCGGGAAAACCTGCTGACCATCATGGGCCCGTCGGACATGTTCGGCGAGCTGTCGATCTTCGACCCGGGCCCCCGGACGTCGAGCGCGACGACGATCACCGAGGTGCGGGCGGTGTCGATGGACCGCGACGCGCTGCGGGCGTGGATCGCCGACCGTCCGGAGATCGCCGAGCAACTGTTGCGCGTGTTGGCGCGCCGGCTTCGCCGCACCAACAACAACCTGGCCGACCTGATCTTCACCGACGTGCCCGGCCGGGTGGCCAAGCAGCTGCTGCAGTTGGCGCAGCGGTTCGGCACCCAGGAGGGCGGCGCGATGCGGGTCACCCACGACCTCACGCAGGAGGAGATCGCTCAGCTGGTGGGCGCTTCCCGGGAGACCGTGAACAAGGCGCTGGCCGACTTCGCCCACCGCGGCTGGATCCGCCTGGAGGGCAAGAGCGTGCTGATCTCCGACTCCGAGCGCCTGGCCCGCCGCGCGCGGTAGGCGCGAGGTAAGCGCGAGAAGACGCAAAAGCACCCATTTTCGGCCGAAAATGGGTGCTTTTGCGTCTGTTCGCGCTAGTGGTGGTGACTGTGGCTGTGCGGTGCCATCGGTCCGGGGTCGACGGGCTGGTGCGCGCCGGCGTTGTATCTGGCGTGTAGCCGACGAACCCAGTCGCACAGGGCGTCCACGGTGGTCTGCTGTTTGCGGGACACCGGCAGCACCGGCGCACCGCTGCGGGCGTTGCGCGCGTCGTTCAGCATCTCCACGACGTCGACATCGACATGCGAAGCCAGATCGATCTTGTTGATCACCAGCAAGTCCGCCCGCGCGATGCCGGGTCCACCTTTGCGCGCCACGTCACCTCCGCCGGCCACGTCGAGAACGAAGATCTGAGCGTCGACGAGGCCGGGTGAGAAGGTGGCGGTGAGATTGTCGCCGCCGCTCTCGATCAGCACCATGTCGAGCGGGCCGAAGTCGTGCTCGAGATCTTCGACGGCGAGCAGGTTCATGGTGATGTCGTCTCGGATGGCGGTGTGCGGGCAGGCCCCGGTCTCCACCGCGCGGATGCGTTCGGCCGGCAGGATGCCTTGCGCGCGTAGGAAACGCGCGTCCTCATCGGTGTAGATGTCGTTGGTGACGACCCCGAAACGGTATTCGCTGGACAGGTTTCGGCACAGGGTGGCGATCAGCGAACTCTTGCCGGTCCCGACGGGTCCGGCCACCCCCAACCGCAGCGCTCGTCGTCCGTGCTGCGAAAGATGTTGGTGTTCATGCACTTCTGGGCTCCTGTTCGGTGGTGGGGATACGACTTTCGGCTTCGAGTGCGGTGCCGCACCACCAAGTTCCGAGTTCGGAGAGCCCTGCGGTCATCGCCTCCCTCAGCTCGAGGTTGTCGTCGGCGAGTGCGGTGATGAGCATCCCCGGACCGGCCAGCGGCAGCGCGGCGGCAGCATCGGTCAGCACAGAGCCTCTGTCTGACCAGATCCGTTGCGGCTCAACCAGAACGACGGACCCGACCGCTCGATGCGTGGCGGCGACGGCCGCGCTGTTCCAGCCCGCCGCGTCCGGGCCGATGTGCAGGTCCTGCCGATACAGCGGCCGGCCGTCGCGCCGGATGCTCAGCCGTTGACCGATGGTGCCGGGTTGTTCACCGTGGCGGCCGAGGATGAGTTCTTCGCGCATCAGCAGTCGAGCGGTGGACGCAAGTTCGACTCGAATGTCGTTGTGGTGCCTGCAGTTCGCGGCGGCGATCAACGGTTCGGGCAGCCAGACCAGCGTCGCGCCCTCGCCCACCCGGACCCGGGCGGTGGTGCGCGACGGGTGGCCACGCGGTCCGGGCAGCAGCAACGTGGGAGATATGTCGCACAGCACCAGGGCACTGTCGGCGCCGACGTCGACGTCGAGCGTGAGTTGGTCGCCGCCAACGGGTCCCGCGGCACCGGCCGCCATGCTGACCCGAGCCGGCGCCCGTAGGGCATCGGCCCACGGATCCGGCTCTTTCGGGTTGGTGAGCCGCAGCAGCAGCGGAGCCTGCGAGCGCAACGCCGTCACGTGGCTGACGGGCCGGCCGTCGCTTCCGGCCGTGGCCGCGGTGGCCAGCCGTGCGTGCGCACGCATCTCACCGGGTGTGGTTTCAGGAGGCAAACAACCGTGCCTCCTGCCGAGTGTGCTGTTCGGCGGCCACGTCGAGCAACGGCGCCGCATATGCCGGTAACTCCTCGACGGGGGTTTCGGCGTGCTCGGCCGCGGCGACGGCCAGGACGTCGAGTTCGGGCATCAGGCCGGCCAGCACGGCATGGACTTCGAGTGGGTCGAGGCTGACCAGCCGGACGGCGGCCGTGGCAGGCCCGGCGACGCTCTCGTAGAGTGCGGCCATGGCGGCCTGCCGCGCGTCGAGCTCGAATACCGTTGCGGCAACGCCCAACACGATCGGTTGATGCGGCCGTCGACCCAGACCGTCCAGGCGAGGGTCCGGGCGGATCGTGCCCATCGCGCGCTGCAATTGACGCCCGAGGGTACGAGAGACCGTCCGCAAGGCCGGGGACGGTGTCCGGGCGTCGAGTTCGACATCCAGGGCAGCCAAAAGCTCTTCGTCGTCCGACGCAGCGGCCCGGCATGCCGCGGCCGCGAACGCGGCGGCGACGGCTCCCGACGTCGCAGCGCGGCCCCGCAGGAAGTCCCGCAGGCTACCCGGGTCGAAGACGCGTCCGGCCCGCACGGTGGCTTCGATCCCGCCGGAGTGCGCGTAACCGCCGGCCGGCAACCGCCCGTCGGAGAGCAGCAACAGCGCAACCGGCATCCCGGGCATGTCAGTACAGGAAGTAGCGCTGGGTCATGGGCAATTCGGTCAGCGGCGGATGATCCGCCGGTTCACCGTCGATCCGCACTTCGAACGTGTCGGGGTTGACCTCGATGCGCGGCAGCGCGTCGTTGAGCGGTAGGTCCGCTTTACTCAAATCGCGCATGTTCTTCACCGCCACAAGCGGGCGGTCCACGTTGAGCCGGTCGGCCAGTCCGTCCTCCACGGCCGCGGCTGAGACGAACGCGACGCTGGTGGCTGCCGCCGCCTTGGTGAACGCGTTGTAGCCGAGCCGCGGCAACTCCGGCTGCGGCGTAGGCACCGACGCGCTGGGATCGCCCAGCATCGCCAGCGCCGCCATACCGCCCTTGAAGACCGCGGTGGGTTTGACCCCGAACATGGCCGGTACCCACAACACGAAATCGGCCAATTTTCCCGGCGCTATGGACCCGATCTCGTCGTCGAGGCCGTGAATCAGCGCCGGACAGATGGTGTACTTGGCGACATAGCGCCGGACCCGGTCGTTGTCCGCGCGTTCGCCGGAACTGAGCGGGCCACGAAGATTCTTCATGGCGTGGGCGGTCTGCCAGGTGCGTATCACGGTCTCGCCGAGGCGGCCCATGGCCTGTGCGTCCGAGGACATCGCCGAGATGGCGCCCAGGTCTTGCAGGATGTCCTCGGCAGCGATGGTTCCGGCACGTACCCGGCTCTCGGCGAACTGCAACTCCGCAGGGACCTTCGGATTCAGTTGGTGGGCCACCAGCACCATGTCGAGTTGCTCGTCGACGGTGTTGACGGTGAACGGGCGGGTCGGGGTGGTCGATGCCGGCAACACATTGGGCTCGCCGGCGATCCGGATGATGTCGGGGGCGTGACCCCCGCCGGCGCCCTCGGTGTGGTAGCTGTGGAAGCTTCGTCCCGCCACGGTGCGCATCAGGTCCTCGACGAAGCCCGCCTCGTTGAGCGTGTCACTGTGAATCGCGACCTGCACCCCCGCCGCATCGGCGACGCGCAGCGCGGTGTCGATCACCGCGGGGGTGGCGCCCCAGTCCTCGTGCACCTTGAACCCCGCCGCGCCGCCGCGCAGCTGCTCCCACAGCGCTTCCTCGGAGATCGTGGTGCCACGGCCCAGGAACAACACGTTGACCGGCCACGGGTCGAACCCCTCCAGCATTCGCGCCAGCCACCAGGCGCCGGGGGTGGCCAGGGTCGCCTTGCCGCCGTCGGTCGGTCCGGTCCCGCCGCCCACCAGCGTGGTGATGCCGGCCTGCAGCGCCACCTCGCACATGTCCGGGGACACGAAGTGCACGTGGGTGTCGATCGCACCGGCCGTCATGATCAGCCCGGTACCGTTCATGATCTCGGTGGACGGGCCGATCACCAGGTCGGGGTGGACGCCGTCCATGATGTCGGGGTTTCCGGACTTGCCGATGGCGGCGAACCGCCCGTCGCGGATCCCGACGTCGGCCTTGACGATGCCCCAGTGGTCCAGCACGACCACGTTGGTGATCACCAGGTCAGGCGTGCCCTGTGCCCGCGGAGTGTGCGATTGGCCCTGGGACTCGCGCCCGGATTTACCGCCTCCGAACACCACCTCGTCGCCCCCGACGCAGCGGTCCTCTTCGATCTCGATGAACAGGTCGGTATCGGCCAGCCGTAACCGGTCACCCGTGGTGGGGCCGAGCATCGACACATACAGCTGGCGCTGGATGTCAGCCATCGAGGGGCCCCTTGCACTCGCCGCGGAAACCGGCCGCGATGCGCTGGCCCCCGAAGGGAATCAACTCGATTTTCTGGGTGATGCCCGGGTCGAACCGGGTCAACCCGCCGGAGATGATGTTCTGCCGCTTGCCCCAGGCCGCCTGACGGTCGAACTCCAGCGCGGGGTTGGCCTCGGCGAAGTGGAAGTGCGATCCCACCGATATCGGCCGGTCGCCGGTGTTGACCACCTTCACCGTCGTCACCTCGCAGCCGACGTTGATCGCCACCGGGTCGTCGGCGAACAGGATGGCGCCGGGAGCCGACGGCGTCATGCTCGCATCCGGCCCCAGCTGCACCCTGCCAAGCGGCCCCTTGCCCGACCCCATCGGGAACGTCTCGCCCGATCCGGCGCGCTTGCGACTCAACGGTGGCGCGTGCCGCTGCACCGAACCGACCGCCGTCTCCAGCTTGGGGTTCCGCGCAGACACCCGCTGCCCGACGGCGAAGGCTTTGCTGGCCGCACCCAACAGCCCGGTGGAGTCACCGGCCCGCTGCATCCGGTTGGTGACGGTGTCTTTGATCTTGTCGGTGAGCCGGCTCATGATGCGACCTTCCGAGGTCAGTGAATCGGTTGGGGGACCGTGATCAACTTGGTGCCGTCGGGAAAGGTCGCCTCGATGTCGAGTTCCTGCAGCATCTCGGCGACTCCGTCCATCACGTCTTCGCGTTTCAACACGCTGCGCGCGGCATCCTGCAGGTCCGCTTTGGTGCGGCCGTCGCGCGCGCCCTCGAGCACGAACTGGGTGAGCACCGCGGTGGCTTCCGGCAGATTCAATTTCAGGCCGCGCTCGCGACGCTTGTGCGCCACTTCTGCAGCGGTGTGAATGAGGAGGCGTTCCTTCTCTTTGACCGTCAAGAACATCGGATCCACCCTTGGTCGGCAGCGGTGTCCGAGGCTTACCCGCCGATCCGTCGCCCAAACCCCCGGAAATGCGGCTCGAGTTAGCCGTGTCGGTGCGGTGCGCGACCCTCGGGGAACCGCACCTGCGCCACATCCGGTGGCGGCGGGACGGGCAGGGTCACGTCCTGGTCACCGAGGGTGAACGGCTCCCCGTGATGGGTGAGTGAGACCGGCTCACCCGAGCGCAGCCGGTAGGTGGCGTGCCCAGCGGTCGCCTCCACCGCGATGCAGCGGCCACGCCACAAGATGCGGAACGCCAACCGGCTCAGGGCCGGGAGCAGCCGCGGCGCGAACGCCAATTCTTCACCGTGCCGGCGCATCCCGCCGAAACCGGCCACACAGGCCAGCCACGCCCCGCCGAGCGCGGCGATGTGCAAGCCGCTCGACACGTTGTCATGCAGATTGTGCAGGTCGATGAACGCCGTCTCGGCCAGATAGTCGAAGGCAAGCTGCAAGTGACCGACTTCGGCGGCCAGTATCGCCTGGGCGCAGGCCGACAGCGACGAATCCCGGACGGTCAACGCCTCGTAGTAGTGAAAGTTGCGTGACTTCTCCGCTGCGGTGAACGCGTCGCCACGCACGTACATGGCCAGCGTGACGTCGGCCTGCTTGACGACCTGCTTGCGGTACAACTCGAAGTACGGATAGCGCAACAGCAGCGGATAGTCCGCGGGCGGTGTCCCCGCAAAGTCCCAAACCGCTTGGTGGGTGAAGTTTTCGGCTTGCTCGTGCACGCCCAGCTCAGGGTTGTACGGCAGTGTCATGTGGTCGGCGTAGTCCCGCCAGTCGGCGGTCTCGGCGTCGGCAACCTCGAGCCGTGCGGCCACATCGGGACGACGCCGACAAGCCGCGGCGGCATCGCGAAGATTCTGCTGCGCCATCAGATTGGTGAACAGATTGTTGTCGGCCAGCGCGGAGTATTCGCACGGTCCGGTGACACCGTCGATGCGGAACTGGCCGTCTGCGTTGCGGTGGCCCAGGCTCGCCCACAGCCGGGCGGTTTCCACCAGAAGCTCCACACCGCAGTCTTCCTCGAATTCGGTGTCGGCCGTAGCCGCGAGGTATTGCGCTGTGGCATAGGCGATGTCGGCGTTGACGTGCACACCCGCCGTGCCGGCGGGCCAATACGCCGAGCACTCCTCTCCGTCGATGGTCCGCCACGGGAACATCGCCCCGTCCTGACTCAGTTCCCGGGCGCGCCGCTTGGCCTTGGCCAGGGTGGAGTGCCGCCAGTGCAGCGCGTCGGCCGCCGCGTCGGGCATCGTGTGGGTCAGCATGGGCAGCACGAACATCTCCGTGTCCCAGAAAGAGTGCCCGTCGTACCCCGGCCCGGTCAGACCCTTCGCCGGAATCGGCCGGCTCTCACCACGCGCGCCGGCTTGCAGTACCTGAAAGAGTGCGAACCGGATCGCTTGCTGCAGTTCGGGATTCCCGTCGATTTCGATGTCGGCGTGCGACCAGAACGCATCGAGGTAGTCGCGCTGGCGGGCAACCAGGTTGTCCCAGCCCGTCTCTCGGGCTTGGGCCAGCGCGGCGTCCACCTGCGCCCGGAGCGCGGGCACGGAACGCCGGCTCGACCATCCGTAGGCGACGAATTTCGTCAACCGCAGCACGTCGCCTTTGGCCACGTCGACGGCGATGGTCAACCGGGCCAGATCTTGCTCCGCGCGGATGCTGCAGTCGGCGCCGGACCTCGTGGCGAGTTCATGGTCCATCCCCGCGGCCACCCCGAGCCCAGAGCGCCGGGTGTGGTGCACCAGGACCGCCGAAAGGTCTTGTGCCGTCGCGAAATCGGCGACCAGCGGATTGTCCAGCGCCGCGGCCAGGCGCGGGTCCCGGCCGCCGGTGGGCACCGTCTCGTTGGCCAGCAGGTCGGACTGCACGACCAGGTCCAGGTCGGCGTCCAGCGGCTCCACCTCGTACCGGATTGCGGCGACGGCGCGCTGGGTGAACGACACCAGACGCTCGGAGCGGATCCGCACCGAGCGTCCCGTCGGAGACGTCCAGACCGTATTGCGCCGCAGGGTTCCGGTGCGGAAGTCCAGGACATGCTCGTGCTCGACTGCCCGGCTGTACCGCATGTCCATCGGTGAGTCCTGGACGAACAACCTGATGATCTTCCCGTCGGTCACGTTGACCACGGTCTGCCCGTCCTCGGGATACCCGTATCCGCCTTCGGGATAAGGCAATTCACGCTTCTCGTAGAAGCCGTTCAGATAGGTTCCCGGTGTACCGACCGGCTCTCCCTCATCCAGGGTGGCACGCAGGCCTATGTTGCCGTTGGACAGCGCAAAGATGGACTCGGTGTCGGCCAGACGCTCCAAATCCAGTCCGCACCAACGCAATTCCCACGGAGCGACGTGAAATCCGTGTTCTTCCAAATTCGGGCTCACCACAACGATCTTATGCGACATAGGCCAGCGTGGCCGCGATGGCCGCTTCGGTGCCGGTGCGAGCGTCGGTTGCAGCGCCGGCGCGAAGCGCGGATTGTGATTGCCCACGATCGTCATCCCGGGCAGGAATCCGCCGTTGCCCCAGAACGTATAGGGCACGCCGAACGCATCCGGGATGCGACTGAAATCCTCTGAGGCGGGGACGGGTTGGAGCTCGTGCACCCGGTCGGTCCCGAACGCCTGGGTGAAAGCGTTGGTCACCGTCTCGGTGACCTTCGGGTCGTTCACCGTCGGCGGGAAGGTGGCCAGCGTTTCGAATACCGGTTCGGTCGGCGAGCCGGACGCCTGGCACTCACCGCGGACGATGCGCTCGATGGCCGCCATGATCTTGTCTCGCACCGCGTTGTCGTAGGCGCGGACATTGAGCAACAGCTCGGCACGGTCGCTGATGACGTTGGGCGAGTCGCCGACCTTGACCGAGCCGACGGTGACGACACCGAACTCACTCGGCGCGATCTCCCGCGACACGATGCCTTGCAACCTCAACACGATCGCCGAGGCCAGCACCGCCGGATCGACCCCCAGTTCCGGCATCGAGCCGTGGGATCCCTCACCGAAGACGGTCACCTTGAGACTCTCCCCGGCCGACAGGGCGATACCGGAGCGGGTGGCGACGTGCCCCGCTTCGGGTGCGGTCAACACGTGCTGGGCCAGGCAGACGTCGGGCCGGACCGCGTCGAGCTTGTCCACCAGGCCGTCGTCGACCATCGCCTGGGCGCCTTTACCGGCCTCTTCTCCGGGCTGGAACAGCGCCAGGTAGGTGCCGGACCATTCGCGCTTGTTCCTGACCAGCAGGGCCGCCGCGCCGAGCGCCGACGCCACGTGCGCGTCGTGGCCGCAGGCGTGCATCTTTCCCGGCTCCAGCGATGCGTAGTCCAGCCCCGTGGCCTCCGTCACGGGCAGCGCATCCATGTCGGCGCGGAACAACACGCGTCGGCCTGTGCCGTTGCGGATGACGCCGACGACACCCCCGCCGATCTGCAGGACGTCGTCGACGCCGATCTCGTGCAGTTTGCCGGTGACCTTTGCCGCGGTCCTGGCCTCTTGACCCCAGAGATCAGGATGGCGGTGCAGGTCCTTAAAGAACTCCTCCTGCCAGCCCTGGACCTCGGTGATCCCGTTCGTCGCGGCGCCGAGCTTGGCCGGGGACAGCGACGGCTGCCCGGTCGGCGCACCGCCCCGGCCCGGACTGCTGCCCGGGTCGCCGTGCCGCGTTCCGCAGCCGGGCAGCACCGTGGCCGCGGCGAGCAGGCCCGCGCCGCCGAGCACCCGACGCCGCGACCATCCGGACATGCCGGCTCCCGTCGCGTGCCCTGAGTCTCAGCGGCCGGCGTTGCCCGGCACCGCAGGCACGCTCTGGACGTAGCGCGCCGCCTCGGCGGCGTGGTTCCCGGTCACGCACACGTCGTAGCGCTGCGCTTCCAACGTCTGAATGCTGGAGAAGTCGCGTCGGCCCCGCGTCGACCAGTGCGCCACGAATCCGAACACCGCACCCCAGAACGCGCCGATGATCATCGCGGTCAGCAGCACCCAGAGCCACAGCGGCCCGACCGTGAAGATCGCGAACAGCAGACCGATCAGCACCCCGAACCAGGCCCCGCTGCCCGCGCCGTAGAGTGCGGCTTTGCCCTTGGTCATCCGCCCGGTCACGTGTTCGACGGTGCGGACGCCGTCGCCGATGATGCGCACATACTGCACCGGGAAGCCGCCGTCGGACATCCGGTCCACCAGTAGCTGGGCATCGATGTAGTTCTCGAATGTCGCGATCACCTGACGCCCGCCGGACGGGTCGCCCGACGTTTGCTCATCGCTCACATGGGTGGGATTGGCCATCTTTGTCTCCCGCGTCGAATCTGGATTCTTCATGTGGTCGCAGGGACGTATTGACCGAATCGGGTCTGCCAAACTCCTGCCCCGCACGCCCGGCAGGGGTCACTGGTGGCCGAGAGCGGGTACAGGAGGCGAGGAAGTTCGATCGGAGAAGGGCGATGGATATCAAATGAACGTCCCGGATTGGGTGTGGGCCCTGACCGTCGTCGCTATCGCGGGTCTGCTGGCTTTCGACTTCGTCTTCCACGTCCGCAAAGCACATGTCCCGACGCTGCGGGAGGCGGCGATCTGGTCGGCCGCCTACGTCGGCATCGCCTTGCTGTTCGGGGTTGGGGTGCTGATGTCCGGCGGTAGCCGGCCCGGCTCGGAGTACTTCGCGGGTTATCTGACCGAGAAGGCGTTGTCCGTGGACAACCTCTTCGTCTTCCTGGTGATCATCGCCAGCTTCCGCGTCCCCCGGGAGGACCAGCAGAAAGTGCTGCTCTTCGGGATCGTCTTCGCGCTCATCGCTCGTACCGGCTTCATCTTCGTCGGTGCCGCGCTGATCAACGCGTTCGCGTGGGTCTTCTACCTGTTCGGGTTGATCCTGTTGCTCACCGCCGGCGGGGTGCTGAGGTCGGACGACGACGACGATTCCCGCCGGGCCGACAACTTCGTGGTGCGGTTGGCCAAGAAGGTGATGCACACCACCGAGCACTACGACGGCGACAGATTGTTCACCGTGGTTGACGGCAAGCGCGCGATGACCCCGATGTTGCTGGTCATGGTGGCCATCGGCGGCACCGACATCCTCTTCGCGCTCGACTCGATCCCCGCCATCTTCGGCCTCACCCAGGACGTGTACATCGTATTCACCGCCACGGCGTTTTCGCTGCTCGGCCTGCGTCAGTTGTACTTCCTGCTCGACGGTCTGCTGGACCGGCTGGTCTACCTCTCCTACGGGCTGGCGGCGATCCTCGGCTTCATCGGGGTCAAACTGATCCTGCACGCCCTGCACGAAAACAATGTCCCGTTCGTCAACGACGGCGAGCCGGTGCCGGTCGTGGAATTCAGCACCTCCACCTCGCTGACGGTGATCATCGGTGTTCTAATCGTCACCGTGGTGGCCTCGTTGCTCAGCCGCGACGGTAAGGCGACGACCGCGATCGCCAACGCCCGGCGGCACGCCACGGCCTATCTCGATTCCGAATACACCCACGATCCCGCCGAACGCGAACGGATCTTCGGCAAGTTGCTCGGCGAGCGCGATCAGATCCTGGCACTCGGACCGAAGTACCGCGAACAGGTCCGCGGCGAGCCGGCGCTGATCGAGCTGCTGGACCGGGCCGCGGCTCGACACGACGAGGCCGTCGAACGCGGCGAAGCCCAGCAGTTCACCCGCAAAGGCTTGACCTGATGAAGGCAGCCGACCTTGCTTGATTCGTTGCTCGAGGCGCTCGGTCACTCCTGGTGGGCCTATCCCCTGATTTTCGGCTTCTGCACGTTCGACGCGGTACTGCCGATCCTGCCGAGCGAGACCGTGCTGCTCACCGGCGGGATCCTGGCCGCGGACGGGTCGATGATGCTGGGCTGGGTGATCGTGATGGCGGCCCTGGGCGGCTTTGCCGGCGACAACATCGCCTACTGGATCGGTCACTCCGCCGAGGATCGGGCCCGCCGCTGGCTCGCCGGCGGCGAGCGGGGACGGCGCCGCCTGGACTGGGCGCACCGCGAACTGGAGCGGCACGGCGGACCGCTGGTGATCGCCGCGCGGTTCATCCCCGGCGGCCGCACCGCGACCACCGTCGCCTGCGGGGTGCTGGGTTTCCCTTATCGACAGTTCCTGGTGTTCGACGCGATCGGCTCGGTGCTGTGGGCGACGGTGAACACGATGATCGGTTTCGCCGGCGGGCACGCATTCGACGACCGACCGCTGTTGGCGTTCGCGATGTCGTTCGCCGTGGCGCTGGCCGTGGCGGGGCTGGCCGAGCTGCTCAGATGGTTGCACCAACGCCATTCGCGCCGCGAGCAGCAGGTGCCCGGCGCCGACGGCCGTGTCGGCTCCTAGCCTCGCGTCCCGATCACTCGTCTGCTGCCGGGTCGTCGTGCGCGCCGCGGGCGTCGTCATTTCTGCGGCGCACCGTCTTGGCGATGGCGTGGCCGGATGACGGCGAGCTCAACACCATGAAGGCGATGCCCAGCACCGCGAAGGTGATGATGGTGGCGTTCTCGGTGCCGATGGAAGACGCCAGTACGGCGATCACCCCGGGACCGGTGGCCAGTCCCTGTGCGTGCAGCTGACTGTTCGTGTCGGGCAGGCGCAGCACGCCGACGACGCTGATGGTAAGCAGCACCAGACCGGTGATCAGCAACACCACGCCCAGGACGTCCAACACCACAGAGATCACTCGAACGGCCCTCCCGAACCCAGGTAGCGGGCCGCCGCGACGGTCGCGACGAAGGACAGCAGCGCCAGCGCCACCGCCGCGTCCAGATAAAAGGGCTGGTGGTGGTAGTAGCACAGCAACGCGAGCAGCGACACCACCAGCGCGGCCAGCAGATCCAGCGCCAGGACCCGCTGGACCACGTCGCGGGCCCGCAGCAGCACCAACCCGCCAGCCACGAGCAGCAGGGTGTTCCATGCCAGCGCGACGATCAATAGCAATTTCATCATGGCGGTTACGGGAACACGCGGCGCTGAGCGCGCCGGTAGGAGTCGAGTTGGGCGCCTCGGACGGCGTCCGGGTCGCTTGCGTCCAGGACATGCAGCAGCAATTCACCTTTCCGCGCGTCGACGTCGACGACGACGCTGTCCGGCGCCAACCCGACCCGGATCGCCCAGACCGCAGCCGAGCTCGCGGTGGTCGGTTCGATCGGTATGGACACCACGCCGGGCGCCATCGACCGCAGTCCCAGGCAACATCCGGCCACCTGCCAACTGCCGCGGCACATGTCGATCAGTGTGAAGAAGATGAGTGCGGGCAGTCCGGCGAGGCGGCCCACGGCCGACGTGCCCGGTGGCGGTTCGGGGTGAGTTTCGCCGCGCCGGAAGGCGGCACTGAGTCCGACGATCAGTGCCGAGAACACCAGCGCGACGATGATGTCGGCCGGTTTGAGGCTGGTCAGTGCCAGCAGGTAGACGGTGGTCAACGTCGCCACCCGGCCCAAGACCGCAATCATCTACAACCTCCCGGTGAGCACGTTGGCGGCGTCCTGGCTGAGCACCAGTAAAGGCTCAGCCCACAACCCGATGGACAGGACCAGCCCCGCGAACACCGTCACGATTACCCGCGGCGCCAGCGGGCTGACGTCGGGGGTGTCGACGTCGACGGTTTCCGGAGCGCACCAGAACTTGCGCTGATAGATCTGGAACATGTAGATCAGCGACAACACGCTGCCGACCACCAACACCACCACCAGCGCGGGGTTGTGCACCGCGATCGCGGCCCGGAACAGCTCCAGCTTGCCGATGAAGCCGGCGGCCGGGGGCACGCCGGCGACGCTGAACGCACCGATCGCGAAGGCGCCTGCCACCAGGGGTCCGCGTAGCTCCGCCGCCAGGAACAGCAGACCTTTGTTCAGCGCGTTGACGACGCTGTACACCACGGCCGCGGACAGTCCGATCGGACCTCCGACACTCAGCGCGACGAGCACGTACCCAACCTGCCCGATGGCCGAGTACGCCAGCGTCTCGGCGTCGTCGCCGCGGGATACCGCGAGCACACCGCCGTACAGGATCGAGGCGACGCCGAGCAGCACCAGCGCGGTCGCGGCGAACCGTAGCTCGTCGGCGAACAATCCGGCGCCGAATCGCAGCAGGCCATAGCTGCCGATGTTGGCCACCGCGCCACTGAGGATGGCGGCGACGACGGGACGGGTGCCGGCATAGACCGTCGGCAGCCAGAAATGGAACGGGAACAGGCCGAGTTTGACACTGAACGCGACGAAGAACCCGACTGCGACCAGCATTGCGGCGTTGGCCCCGACCGCGTGGATCCGCGCGGCGACATCGGCCATAGCCAGCGCGCCGGTGATCCGGTAGGTGCCGGCCACCGACACCAAGAACACGAATGAGCCCAGCAGGTTGACGGAGGCGAAGATCAGCGCCGCCCGCAACTGTCGCGGACGTTGACCGTAGGTGGTCAGCGCGTACGACGCCGTCATCGCGATCTCGAAGAAAACGTAGAAGTTGAACACGTCCGCGGTGAGAAACAGCCCGTTCAACCCGGCGGTGAGCAGCACCACCAGGCCGGGGAACATTCGCGTCCGCACCCCCTTGACGGCTTCGTTGGTCATCGCCGCGAGCAGCACCACGATCGACACCAGCGCGAAGACGACGCCCAGCGCGTCGGCGCGCAGCACGATGCCGATGCCGGCCGGCCACCCCCCGGTGACCACTTGCTGGGGACCCCGGGACACCACTTGCGCGGTGAGGACGGCGACCGCCGCCAGCGACGCGCCCAGCACCGCCACGCTCGACCAGGCAACGAGGGGACGTCGACCGTCGAGCGCGATCAGCAGCGCGCCGGCCGCCCACGGGATCAGCAGCGCCAGAGACAAGGCCATCACGAGGCCATCACGTCATCTCGTTTCGATCCAGCTGCTCGTCACGCCGCAGGCTTTGCTCGTGTTCGGTCTCCTGGGCCGCGAGCTCGCTGCGCTGCGCGGTGCCGAAGACCTCCACGACGCGGTGCACCAACGCCAGCAGCAGCGCCAGCGTGGCCAGGCCGATGACCAGTGCGGTCAGCACCAGCGCCTGGGGCACCGGGTCACTGACCGGCCCGCCGGATCCCGGCCCGATCGGTGCCCGTCCCCGCGACATGCTGGATCCGATCAGCGCGACGACGGCGCACTGCGAGATGAGGGCGACGCCCACCGCGATGCGGATCAGGTCGTGCTGCAGCAGCAGATAGGCGCCCGCACCGAACAACACTGCGGCGGTGACCGCAAACGCGAGGTTCACGCGGTTTCCCCGTTCTCGGTGCGCCCCTCGGGGGCATCGTCGATCTGGTTCTCCGGGTCGGCGAGTTGATGCAGCAACATCGTCAGCACACCGATGACCAGCAGAAATATCCCCACGTCGAACAGCAGCGGGGTGAACAATTCGAGCGAGCCGAAGTGCACCACGGGCTCACCCGGCGGAGGTAGGTGGCTGAACAGCGGCTCGCCGTACAGCAACGGAAAGAAACCGACGGCCAGCGACAACAACAGACCGCCGACGGCCAGCCACGGCGAGTACCGCAGAATCGGCAAGGTCCGCTCGGCGGCCCGCGCGCCCAGACTGATGTAGCGCAGCGCGAGCGCGAGCGCGACGACGACGCCGGCACCGAATCCGTCGCCGGTGTCCCGATATCCCTTGACGATCAGCGCGCCGGCCACCATCAGGCTCGGCCCCAGCAGCACGCCCGACACGACCCGCAACACCAGGTCCCGTCGCATCACCACAGCTTGCCCCTGCGTAGCAGCGCGGCCACGCCGACGACGGCGACCAGCAGCACGGTGATTTCGGCCAGCGTGTCCAGGCCGCGGAAGTCAGTGATGATCACCGTTACAGCGTCCTGGCCGTGGGCACTGGGCGTTCGACGCAGGTATTCCTCGGACACGCTCGGTGCCGCGCTGGGCGCGGACAGGAAACCCCAGATGGTGACGAACGCCGCCAGGCCGGCCAGGCCACCGGCGGCCACGTTGCGCTGGCGTCGCCGGGTCTCGCCCGCGTGCTGTCCACCTGCGCGCACTTCGAGTTCCTCGGCAGTCCCCGAGCGCGGCAACCGTGCCAGGGCGCCGATGAAGACGAGGGTGATCATCGTCTCGACCACCACGGCCACCAAGGCGATATCGGGCGCACCGAACAGCGCGTACACCGCGGCCAGCCCGAAACCGACCACCGACAGCGCCAACACCATGCCGACCCGGGCCGAGGCCCGTGCGACAGCCAGCGTCGCGATGATGACCAGAGCCAGCAGCGGCAGGATCAGCCAGTCCACGTCGCCCACCCGGCCGATGTCGTAGGCACCCTTGATCGGGGTGACGGCGAAGGCGATCCCGGTCAAGACCCCCGCCGGGACGAGCACCGCCGCGACGCTGGTACGCAGGTCACGAACTTCCAGGCTGTGTATCGCCGAGGAAAGCCGGGACAAGGCGCGCAGGCTGCGGGTATAGATCCGCAGCGGCCCGAGGCGCCCGCCCACCCGCGTCCACGTGCGGGCCAGCGCCTCCCGAAGGCGCGGCAGCGCCAGCAGGCCCGCAGCCAGCGTCCAGGCGCTCAGCGCCATCAGGTTTCCCGGACGGGCGTCGAAGTGGTAGCCCGGCGCCAGACTCACTTTCGTCGCGCTGGTCACGCTTGCCGCGTCGGCCGCGAGACCACTGAACAGCCCCGGAATCAGACCCGCGGCGACGCCGACTCCGGCCAGCACCACGATCGGCCAGGTCAGGGTGTGTGGAGTCGGACGGGTCTGCGCACGCGTCGTCCCCAGGAACAGCAGCACCCAGAAACGTCCGATATAGGCCAGCGTCAGGGCGGCGGCCAGCACCGCGCACCCGGTCAGCACCCGTCCGGCACCCGCGGCCGCCTCGAAGTACAGCTCGTCTTTGAAGAATCCGGCGGTCAGCGGCAGTCCGGCCAGGTTGGCCGCGGCCAGCGCGGCAGCCACCGCCAGCACCGGCCTGCGTCGGCCCAGCCCACCGAGGCGGGACAACCTGTCCTCCCCGGTCGCCATCGTCGCCGCGCCCGCGGTCATGAACAGGGCGCTCTTGGCCACACCGTGCGCCAGCACGTAGAACGCCGCGGCGCCCGCCGCTGCCCCGCCACCGATGCCGTACAGCATCACCACGTAGCCGTACTGGGAGATCGTCGAGTAGGCCAGCACCTGTTTGAGCACGTCCTGGCCCAGTGCGCCGATCCCGCCGATGACGATGGAGGCGATTCCGACGACGAGCACGGCATCGAGCACGGCCCGGCTGTGGGCCAGCAGCGGGTGCACCCGGCCCAGCACCAGCACACCGGCAGCGACCATGGCCGCCGAATGCAGGTACGCCGAGACCGGCGTCGGCGCGGCCATCGCCTTGGGCAGCCAGAAATGCAGCGGCACCTGCGCGCTCTTGGCCAGCGCCGCCACCGCGAGCAGCGCCGCGGCAGCCGTCGTCGTCGGTCCCGAGTCGATCCGTTCGAGCAACTCAGGCAGCGAGAACGTCTGGTAGCGCGCGTACAGCAGCACGGCGGCGATCAGCAGGGCCACCGCGCTGGCCACGGTCACCAGCAGCGCCATCAGCGCCGCCCGGCGGGCGGTCTGCTCGTCTTTGTCGAAGCCGATCAGGAAATAGGAGCAGACGGCGGTGATGTCGAAGAACACGAACAGCAGCACCAGGTCCTGCGCCGTCGCGACCCCCACCATCGACACCGCGAAGAGCACCATCCAGGGCCAGAACCGCCACCGCTCCCGCGCCGGACGGTGATGATGTTCCAGGTGCAGGGACAGGTAGCCGGTGCCGTAGCAGAACACCAGGGCGCCGACCCCGCAGGCCAGCAGCGAGTACAGCGCGGCCAGGCCGTCGTAGGAGAAGCTCAGCTGCATGTGCAGGCTGGGCACCCAGGGCAGGGTGACCGACCCGCCGCCGGCGAGCCATGCCGCCAGACACACCCCGAAGCCGACCAGCGCAAACGCGGCCGACGCCCAGCCCTGCCAATCCGTCCGCAACGGTCGGCACGACTCGACGCCGAGCGCTTCGACGTTGGGGGATTCGGCCACTAAGACTCCTCATCGGCGTGCTGTGTCCGCACACCAACGTATGCCCCGGCACCGGCGCACCTTCAGTTGGTGCCGTGTTCGGCAGGGTCGGCGCGCGACTCGTCGGCGATGGCGCGCAGGCGGTCCAGGTCGGCCGGGAGCAGGCCCGGCGCGCCCGCCATCGACTCCATCAGCAGTTCGATCTGTCGGCGCAGCGCGGGAAGGTGCTGCTCGCGCCCGATCGTCTGGGCGTGGTCGATCAGCATGCGCAAGACCCGCAACAGGGTGGCCACGACACGGGGTTGAGTCGTCCCGGTCTGGCGGATCTGGGTGAAAGCGTGCGCGATGTACTCGTCCGGGGACAGGTCCCAGGGGCGTAGCAGGACGCGCTCGTCGGACCCGCACACCGCCGCCGACGGCAGGTCCGAACCCAACAACGTGCGCATCATGCTGCCCAGCCGCAGTACCACCTCGGTTGCCGTCGTCGGGTCGTTGATCGCCGAACTGAGCGCCCGCAGTGCTATGTCGACCAGCTGCCGGATCCCGAAGTCGATGTCCTGCTGCATCGTCCGCACGTCTGCGATCTCCACGGTCGCCAAGAGCTTGCTCGTCACCCGCTCCGGAACGTCCGGCATCGGCCACACCGTCATGAGGATCTCGCCGCGGTGGATGTAGGCGCCGGTGCGGGTCTCCAGCCGCACCACCGTCGACGGCGGGATTGCGCTCAGGATGTGTTTGCTCGGCGCCTGTGTGACCCAGCCGTCCGACAGCGCCCGCACGTACAGCCGTTCTTCGGGTGCGGGCGGATGCGGGGTCTGCAGGATCGTCTCGCCGCGGGTCTGGCGCTTGATCGCTTCGATGATGTCGTCGGCTTCGGCGGCGATCGACCGGACCACCTCGCCGACCTGCAACCCGTGGGCCAGCCGGTTCAGGTAGGCGATGATCAGCAGCACCGTCGTCACGGTCAACACGATCGCGATCGTCATGGAGATCCGCGGGGCGCTGGCGTTGGCGTCCCCGTTGACGTGACGCAGCACCAGCACGCAGAACACGAACGTCGCGACCAGCATGCCGATCACCGTCTGGCTGAGGCGGTTTCGGATGAACGACCGCATCACGCGCGGGGAGAACTGGCTGCTGGCCAGTTGCAGGCTCACCACCGTCAACGAGAACACCACCCCGGCGGTGGTGATCATCGCGCCGGCGACCGTACTGAGCAGCCAGGTCGCGGCGTTGGTGTTCATCTCGACCGTCAACGGCAGTCGCGTGCCGACGCCCAGCGCCCCGTCGACGTATGCGACCGTCTCGGCTGCGACGCCGCCGGCCAGCACCACCAGCGTGGGCAACGCGAACAAACTCTCCCGGAAGTGATACCGCCCGGTGGCGATTCGCAGCGCCGGTGTGGGTTCGACACGTCGCCTCATGGCAGAACCCTATGGCCTCGTCGGCGAGTCCGGCCGCTGGACTCTTGCGTGAATCCTGGGCTTTGCGCGTGAATCCTGGGCTTTGCGCGTGACGCCTGGGCGGGATTTCGCCGATTTTCCCACCGTGGGCTCACGCCGAAAGCCGTCGCTTCACAACCAACGCCCACCATTCACACCGAAGCCGTGGTGCGGCGAAACCTGAGCGGTCTCGCTCTAGCCGCGCAGATAGTCGAGCTGCACCTGCACCGACCATTCGGCGGCGTCCCACAGCTTCTCGTCGACGTCGGTATAGACGTGTTCGACGATCTGACGGGCGCCAGCGTCGTCGCCGAGCTCACGCAGCGCCGAACGCACCTGTTCCAACCGCTCGTGGCGGTGCGCCAGGTATTCGTCGGTGACCGCGTCCAGATCCGGCAGTTCCGGTCCGTGCCCGGGCAGCACCGCCCGGTGCCCGAGTCCGCGCAGCCGGTGCAGCGACTCCAGATAGTCGGTCAGGTTGCCGTCTTCGTGGTCCATCACCGTGGTGCCGCGACCCAGCACCGTGTCGGCGGTCAACACCGCATCGTCCAGGACGAACGACAGCGAGTCGGCGGTGTGCCCGGGCGTGGCCATCACCTTGATCTTCAGGCCGGCGGCGTCGATCACCTCGCCGTCGATCAGGTGGCCACCGAGGCCGCGCAAGAATCCGCTGCCCGCCGAGCGCACCGTCGCCCCGGTCAGCTCGACCAGCTTGTCGATGCCGTCGGTGTGGTCCGGGTGCCGGTGACTGATCAACACCAGACAGATCCGCCCCAGTGCGGCCACCCGCGCGATGTGTTCGTCGTCGTCGGGTCCGGGGTCGACGATCACCAGTTCGTCACTGCGCGGGCCGCGCAACACCCAGGTGTTGGTGCCTTCCAGCGTCATCAGGCCGGGGTTGTCGGCCAGCAGGACCGACACGGTCTCGGTGACCGGTCGTAGTTCACCGTAGGCGGGATGCGTCAGACCCTCGGGCACGGCCGCTAACCGACCTCCACGATCAGCTCCACCTCCACCGGAGCGCCCAGCGGCAACTCGGCCACGCCGACGGCCGAGCGTGCGTGTTTTCCGTTGTCGCCGAACACTTCTCCGAGTAGTTCGGAGGCCCCGTTGACCACTCCCGGCTGTCCGCGGAATTCCGGGGCGGAGGCAACGAACCCCACCACCTTGACCACCTGGGTCACCGAATCCAGCCCGACCAGCGAATCCACCGCGGCCAGCGCGTTGAGCGCGCAGATCCGTGCCAGCGACTTGGCCACGTCCGGGGCGACGCCGGCGCCGACCTGGCCGGTGACGGCCAATTTGCCGTCCACCAACGGCAGCTGGCCCGCGGTGTAGACGAGGTTGCCGGTGCGCACCGCGGGCACGTAGGCCGCCAGCGGCGCGACCACCTGCGGCAGCGTTATGCCCAGTTCCTCCAACCGGGCCCGGACGCTCACTTCGGGCGTTTGAGGTAGGCGACGTGCTGCTCGCCGGTGGGTCCGGGCAGCACCGCTACCAACTCCCAACCGTCGGCGCCCCACTGGTCGAGGATCTGCTTGGTGGCGTGGGTGAGCAGCGGAATCGTCGCGTATTCCCATGTGGTGGGTTGGGTCATGATCGCGAGCTTATCCGTCGGACTGGGGTGGAACCGGTCGGGCTAGCATGCGATGGTGGCAAACACATCGAGCGGCGGTAGCTCCGTCGGGTGGCCGTCGCGGCTGTCGAAGGCCCGCCTGCATTTCGTCACCGGCAAGGGCGGCACCGGGAAATCGACGATCGCGGCGGCGCTGGCGCTGACGCTGGCCGCGGGCGGTCGCAAGGTTTTGCTGGTGGAAGTCGAAGGGCGCCAAGGGATTGCGCAACTGTTCGACGTTCCCCCGCTGCCCTACCAGGAAGTCAAGATCGCTACCGCCGAGCGCGGCGGGCAGGTCAATGCCTTGGCGATCGAGCTCGAGGCCGCATTCCTGGAATACCTGGACATGTTCTACAACCTCGGCATCGCCGGGCGGGCGATGCGCCGGATCGGAGCCATCGAGTTCGCGACGACGATCGCGCCGGGCCTGCGCGACGTGCTGCTCACCGGCAAGATCAAGGAGACGGTGATCCGCACGGACAAAGGGGCCAAGAACTTCGTCTATGACGCCATCGTCGTCGACGCGCCCCCCACCGGGCGCATCGCGCGCTTTCTCGACGTCACGAAGGCGGTGTCGGATCTGGCCAAGGGTGGGCCGGTGCACTCGCAGGCCGAAGGCGTGGTGAAGATCCTGCACTCCGACCAGACCGCGATCCACCTGGTCACGCTGCTAGAGGCGTTGCCGGTGCAGGAAACCCTGGAAGCCATCGAGGAACTCGCCGAGATGCAACTGCCGATCGGCAGCGTGATCGTGAACCGCAACATCCCGGCTTACCTCGATCCGGGTGACCTGGCCAAGGCCGCCGAGGGCGTGGTGGACGCGGACTCGGTGCGCTCCGGTCTGACGGCCGCCGGCATCGAGCTCGAGGACGCCGACTTCGCGGGGCTGCTGACCGAGACGATCGAACACGCCACCCGCATCGCCGCGCGCAGCGAGACCGCGCAGCAACTCGACGCGTTGCAGGTGCCGAGACTGGAATTGCCGACCATTTCCGACGGCGTCGACCTGGGCAGTTTGTACGAGCTCTCGGAAGCGCTTGCACAGCAAGGGGTTCGATGACCACGCCACACCCGCATAAGCCGGAAACCCTTGACATGTCGGCGATTCTGGCCGATACGTCCAATCGGGTGGTGGTGTGTTGCGGCGCCGGCGGCGTCGGCAAGACCACCACGGCGGCGGCCATCGCACTGCGCGCGGCCGAATATGGCCGCACCGTAGTCGTTTTGACGATCGACCCGGCGAAGCGGCTCGCGCAGGCGTTGGGCGTCAACGATCTTGGCAATACGCCGCAGCGCGTGCCGCTGGCACCGGAGGTGCCCGGCGAGTTGCACGCGATGATGCTCGACATGCGTCGCACGTTCGACGAAATGGTGATCCAGTACTCGGGATCGGCTCGGGCACAGTCGATTTTGGACAACCAGTTCTACCAGACGGTCGCCACCTCGCTGGCCGGCACGCAAGAGTACATGGCCATGGAGAAACTGGGGCAGCTGTTGGCCCAGGACCGTTGGGATCTGGTGGTGGTGGACACCCCACCGTCGCGCAACGCACTGGACTTCCTGGACGCGCCCAAACGTCTGGGCAGTTTTATGGACAGTCGCCTGTGGCGGTTGCTGCTCGCGCCCGGCCGGGGTCTGGGCCGGCTGGTGACCGGGGCTATGGGCCTGGCGATGAAAGCGATGTCCACCATTCTGGGCTCGCAGATGTTGGGGGACGCGGCCGCGTTCGTGCAGTCCCTGGACGCGACGTTCGGCGGCTTCCGTGAGAAGGCCGACCGTACCTACGCATTGTTGAAGCGGCGCGGCACCCAGTTCGTGGTGGTCTCGGCCGCCGAACCCGACGCGCTGCGCGAAGCGTCCTTCTTCGTCGACCGGCTGTCCCAGGAGGGGATGCCGTTGGCGGGTCTGGTGCTGAACCGCACCCACCCCACGCTGTGCTCGTTGCCGGCGGAACGGGCGATCGACGCCGTGGAGAAACTGGACGGCGACGGATCCGAGGAAGCGTCGTTGGCGGCGGCCGTGCTGCAGATTCACGCCGATCGGGCGCAGACGGCCAAACGGGAGGTCCGGCTGCTGTCCCGGTTCACCGGCGCCAACCCGCACGTGCCGGTCATCGGGGTGCCGTCGCTGCCCTTCGACGTCTCCGACCTCGAGGCGCTCCGTGCCCTCGCCGACCAGATCACGTCGGTCGCGTAACCACCTGGTTCACCCCCGCGTTGCCCGTTATTTGACGCTGATTCAATGGCGGCAGTGATCATCTGTCCCACGCGTAACCCTCAATACGCGCTTGACCTGCGCAAACGAAACCGGCGCCATTGTACGCTCGGCTAAGCTGTAACAAAAAAGTAATGATGTATCCGAGGCCCGACCGGTGCTTCACGTCGGCTTTGACGGACGTTCGCACCCCACCGGGAGCGCGCTCAACCGCCCGACTCCGCCGCCCGGCAGATCTTGGCGCCAGGGCGATCGGATATCGGTGCCACCTGCGGCGATACGGGGGCTACGGGGCTTATTCGACGCCGGTTCAACGAATGACGGGCCCCACACTCCGGGCCTGAACCGCCAAAACGCCCCTGACCAGGACAAACAACGACGGCCCGGTAGTTTGGGCAGCTAAGCTGTAACAATAATGCAATGAGGAAGGCGCACAGCGCCAGCCTGCGGGCGGATCAGATGGCCCCGCGGCGCTTGCGCTTGTCGAAGTAGTCCGACCAGGACACCACCTCGGGGTGCTGCTTGAGCAGAGCCCGGCGCTGACGCTCGGTCATTCCGCCCCACACGCCGAACTCGACCTTGTTGTCCAGCGCATCCGCGCCGCATTCCTGCATCACCGGGCAGTGCCGGCAGATCACCGCGGCCTTGCGTTGGGCGGCTCCGCGCACGAACAGTTCGTCGGGGTCGGTCGCCCGGCACAACGCCTGCGAGACCCAGGCGATCCGGTCCTCGGCTTCCACGCTGCGCAGCAGGTTCCCTGTCGACGTGAGGCCCGTCTGCCGAGCGCCCGGACGTGTTCCTGACACGAGCTGATCCCTTCCTCCCGGCCGTCGCTGCCGACCGCCCTCCTCGGGTACCAGCCGATGATGCGGTCTGAACCACACTGCGCCTACAGCTGTTACCTGAATCTCACTGCGTATATAAGTTAGGTGGTCGGGTGCCAATTACGCAACAGTCCGATAACGCTTTTTCTGGGACGGCCGTGCCGTCTTCCTTCCAGGGGCCGGGCCGAACGATTGGGCTCCGTCCCGTAATGGCCCTCTGACCAGTGACGTCGCCGCAAATTCGATGCCGCCAAGGGTGGCAATCTTGTTCAACACCTGCTAAAGAATCTTTTTCCGCCCGCGCGGCGCGGAGCCGTGACAGAAGGTCGCTACTGTAGTACGCATGTCCGAGCGTCCCCCGGTCCCACTGACGCTGTTGAAGCTCGCTGGGTTCTGTGTGCTCGCCAGCGTGGTGGCCACCGCACTGATGTTCCCGTTCGCCGGCGGTGTCGGGTTGATGTCCAACCGGGCTTCCGAGGTCGTCGCCAACGGCTCCGCGCAGCTGCTCGAGGGTCAGGTCCCGGCTGTCTCGACGATGGTCGACGCCAAAGGCAACGTCATCGCCTGGCTGTATTCGCAGCGCCGCTTCGAAGTGCCCTCGGACAAGATCTCCAACCCGATGAAGCTGGCGATCGTGTCCATCGAGGACAAGCGGTTCGCCGACCACAACGGCGTGGACTGGAAAGGCACGCTCACCGGCCTGGCCGGCTACGCCTCCGGTGATGTGGAGACCCGCGGCGGTTCGACCATCGAGCAGCAATACATCAAGAACTACCAACTGCTGGTCACGGCGCAGACCGATGCGGAGAAGCGCGCCGCCGTGGAAACCACCCCGGCGCGCAAGCTGCGCGAGATCCGGATGGCGCTGACGCTCGACAAGACCTTCACCAAACCCGAGATCCTGACCCGCTACCTGAACCTGGTGTCGTTCGGCAACAACTCGTTCGGCATCCAGGACGCCGCGCAGACCTACTTCGGCATCAACGCCATCGACCTGAACTGGCAGCAGGCCGCACTGCTGGCAGGCATGGTGCAGTCGACCAGCGCACTCAACCCCTACACCAACCCCGAGGGCGCGCTGGCCCGGCGAAACCTGGTGCTGGACACCATGATCGAGAACATCCCCAACGAGGCCGACGCTCTGCGCGCGGCCAAGGCGCAGCCGCTGGGGATCCTGCCGCAACCCAACGAGTTGCCGCGCGGCTGCATCGCCGCGGGCGACCGGGGGTTCTTCTGCGACTACGTGCAGGAGTACCTGTCGCGCGCCGGCATCAGCAAGGAACAGGTGGCCCGGGGTGGCTACCTGATCCGCACCACGCTGGATCCCGACGTGCAGATCCCGGTGAAGGCGTCCATCGACAAATTCGCTCCCCCGACGCTGAGCGGCATCTCCAGCGTGATGAGCGTGATCCTGCCGGGAAAGACGTCGCACAAAGTGGTGGCGATGGCCAGCAACCACAAGTACGGGCTGGACACCGAGGCGGGTGAGACCATGCGTCCGCAGCCGTTTTCGCTGGTCGGTGACGGCGCCGGGTCGATCTTCAAGCTCTTCACCACCGCGGCCGCGCTGGACATGGGCATGGGCATCAACGCCAACCTCGACGTCCCGCCCCGGTTCCAGGCCAAGGGCCTCGGTAGCGGCGGCGCCAAGGGCTGTCCCAAGGACACCTGGTGTGTGGTCAACGCCGGCAATTACCGCGGCTCGATGAACGTGACCGACGCGCTGGCCACCTCACCCAACACCGCGTTCGCCAAGTTGATCTCGCAGATCGGGGTGTCCCGCGCCGTCGACATGGCGATCAAGCTCGGCCTGCGTTCCTACGCCAATCCGGGGACGGCCCGCGACTACAACCCCGACAGCAACGAGAGCCTGGCCGACTTCGTCAAACGCCAGAACATCGGCTCGTTCACGCTGGGCCCCATCGAGGTCAATGCGCTGGAGTTGTCCAACGTCGCGGCGACGCTGGCTTCCGGTGGCATGTGGTGCCCGCCCAACCCGATCGACAAGCTGATCGACCGCAACGGCAACGAGGTCTCCGTCACCACCGAGACCTGCGAACAGGTGGTGCCCGAAGGGCTGGCCAACACGCTGGCCAACGCGATGAGCAAGGACTCCACCGGTAGCGGCACGGCGGCGGGCTCGGCCGGTGCGGCCGGGTGGAATCTGCCGATGTCGGGCAAGACGGGCACCACCGAGGCGCACCGGTCCTCGGGATTCGTCGGATTCACCAACCGTTACGCAGCGGCGAACTACATCTACGACGACTCCCCCTCCCCCACCGACCTGTGTTCGGGTCCGCTGCGGCATTGCGGCAGTGGCGATCTGTACGGGGGCAACGAACCCGCCCGCACCTGGTTCACCGCGATGCAGCCGATCGCCAACAACTTCGGTGAGGTGCACCTGCCGCCCACCGACCCGCGGTACATGGACGGATCCCCCGCCGGGCGGGTGCCCAGCGTGGCCGGCCTCGACGTCGACCAGGCGCGCCAGCGCCTGAAGGACGCCGGTTTCCAGGTCGCCGACCAACCCAACTCGGTCAACAGCGGCGCCAAGTACGGCGAGGTGGTCGGGACGTCGCCGAGCGGGCAGACGATCCCGGGTTCGATCATCACGATCCAAATCAGTAACGGCATCCCGCCGCCGCCGCCGCCGCCGCCCGAGGGACTGCCGCCGGAGGTGGTCGGATCCCAGGTCGTGGAGATCCCCGGCCTGCCGCCCATCACCATTCCGCTGATGGCACCGCCGCCGCCCGCGGCGCCGCCGCCGCCGTAAAGCTGTGCGCTAAGAGACACCCGTGCGCCGGTCGGCCGGCAGTAAACTGCCTGGCATGGCTGACGTACTCCCCGTCGTGTTACGGACCGGAGCTGCGGCGCTCGCGTCGGCGATCGCCGGAGTCGGTTACGCCTCGCTCGTCGAGCGCAACGCGTTCGTGCTGCGTGAGGTGACGATCCCGGTGCTGAGCCCGGGCTCGACACCGCTGCGGGTGCTGCACATCAGCGATCTGCACATGACGCCCAACCAGCGCCGTAAGCAGGCCTGGCTGCGCGAGCTGGCCAGCTGGGAACCCGACCTGGTGGTCAACACCGGCGACAACCTCGCGCACCCCAAGGCGGTGCCGGCGGTCGTGCAGGCGCTGGGTGACCTGCTGTCGCGGCCGGGCGTGTTCGTCTTCGGCAGCAACGACTACTTCGGGCCTCGGCCGAAGAACCCGGCGAACTACCTGACCAACCCCGACCACCGCGTCAAAGGCGAGCCGCTGCCCTGGCAGGATCTGCGGGCGGCGTTCACCGAGCGCGGCTGGCTCGACCTCACCCACACCCGGCGCGAGTTCGAGGTGACCGGCCTGCACGTCGCGGCCGCGGGCGTCGACGACCCGCACATCGACCGCGATCGCTACGACACCATCGCCGGACCCGCCAGCCCGGCCGCCAACCTCAAGCTCGGGCTGGTGCACTCGCCCGAACCGCGGGTGCTGGACCGCTTCGCCGCCGACGGCTACCAACTCGTGATGGCCGGCCACACCCACGGCGGACAGCTCTGCCTGCCGTTCTACGGGGCCATCGTGACCAACTGCGGGTTGGATCGGTCCCGGGCCAAGGGACCGTCGCAGTGGGGCGCGAACATGCGCCTGCACGTCTCGGCGGGCATCGGCACCTCACCGTTCGCGCCGGTGCGGTTCTGCTGCCGGCCCGAGGCGACGCTGCTCACGTTGATCGCCACCCCGATGGGTGGCCGCGACACGACCAGCAATCTGGGCCGACAGCCAACTGTGTCGTCCGTGCGTTGACGGATCGCGTCGCGCTCCGCGACCACTCCCGCGCCTGGACCGACAACGCGATCCGGTTGATCGAAGCCGACGCCCGGCGCAGCGCCGACACCCACCTACTGCGTTATCCACTGCCGTCGGCGTGGGGTGCCGACACCGGGGTGGCCCTGTACCTCAAAGACGAGACGACCCACATCACCGGCAGCCTCAAGCACCGGCTCGCCCGGTCGTTGTTCCTCTACGCGTTGTGCAACGGCTGGATCGACGAGGGCACCACCGTGGTCGAGGCCTCCTCGGGTTCCACGGCGGTCTCCGAGGCCTACTTCGCCGCCCTGCTGGGTCTGCCCTTCGTCGCGGTGATGCCCGCGGCCACCAGTGCGGCCAAGATCGCTCTGATCGAATCCCAAGGCGGCCGTTGCCATTTCGTGCAGAAATCGAGCGAGGTCTACGCCGAGGCGGCGCGCGTCGCCGCAGAGACCGGCGGCCACTACCTCGACCAGTTCACCAACGCCGAGCGGGCCACCGACTGGCGGGGCAACAACAACATCGCCGAGTCGATCTACCTGCAGATGCGCGAGGAAACCCATCCCATTCCGGCGTGGATCGTGGTCGGAGCCGGCACCGGCGGCACCAGCGCGACGATTGGGCGCTACATCCGGTACCGACGGCACGCGACGCGGTTGTGCGTCGTCGATCCGGAGAACTCCGCGTTCTTTCCGGCCTTCGCCGAGCAGCGCTACGACATCACGACGGGCGCCTCGTCGCGCATCGAGGGGATCGGCCGACCGCGGGTCGAGCCGTCGTTTCTGCCGTCGGTGGTCGACCGGATGGTCTCGGTGCCCGACGCCGCCTCGATCGCGGCCTCCCGTCACGTCAGCGCGGTCCTGGGACGCCGGGTGGGGCCCTCGACGGGCACCAATGTGTGGGGGGCGTTCGGGCTGCTCGCCGAGATGGTCGCCGCCGGCCGTGCCGGTTCGGTGGTCACCCTGCTCGCCGACAGCGGTGACCGGTACGCGGACACCTACTTCGACGACGGATGGGTGGTCGCCCAAGGGCTGGATCTCGCCACCGCCGGTCGGGCGCTGGGCGAGTTCGAACGGTCGTGCACGTGGAACTGAGGCACCTACCTGCCGTTTGGGAAGTGGCTGGTTGGGTGCGATAGGCTGTCGAAGCTTGAAGCGGGGTGTGGCGCAGCTTGGTAGCGCGCTTCGTTCGGGACGAAGAGGCCGTGGGTTCGAATCCCGCCACCCCGACCCATGTCACATGTCTGTGACCAGCGGAAATGCGGAAACCCGATGCGACCGCAGGCTTCGACGGCTATTGCCCACGGCCGCATCGGGTCAAGCACCGATGAGCGCTAGTACCAGACCCTGCGGCCACCCACCGGGCGACCGACCGCGCCTAGAATCCACAAGACCACGCCGACGAGCAGCAAGATCCCGCCGATCGTGTACAGAATGCTGAGGCCGGTGAAGTACCCGACCACCAGTAGAACGATCCCCAGAATAATCACGTCGCGCCCCTTCTGTTGAACGCTGTCTAATTAACTGACAAGTTGTGGAATACCCTTCTGGACGAAGTTCAATCGCGATGCCGGGCAAGAGTTTTAGCCTGAATCCCGGGGACGGAACCGCACCCTGGTGCCGTAGCGCGGCGCCAGCATGATGGAGCGCCGCACAATCCGTTCGGGACGGCTGTCCACCGCGGTGAATTCGCCTTCGCGCAGCAGCAGCTGCAGCACGGTGATCAGCTCTCGCATCGAGAACGCCGCGCCCAGACACCGTTTGACGCCGCCGCCGAACGGGACCCAGGCATACGTCTGCGGCCGGGTTCCGAGGAAGCGCTCGGGCCGGAACTCGTGCGGCTGGTCGTAGACGGCCGGGTTCCGGTTGATCGCGATGATGTGCACCACGATCCGGGTCCCCGCCGGAACCGTATAGCCGCCGATGACAACGGGTTTGGCGGCCACCCGCGCGGTCAGCGGGGCGGGCGGACGTACCCGCAGTGTTTCGTCGATCACCGCCGTCGTGAAGGCTTCGCCGCCGTTGACCGCCTCCTTGCGCACCCGCCGCAGCGCCTCGGGATGATGCAGCAGCAGATCGAAAACCCATGCCAGGGTGGTCGCGGTCGTCTCGTGACCAGCCAACATCAGCGTGATCAGGTCGTCGCGAATCTCGCTGTCCGACAGCGCTTCCCCGTCGTCTCCGCGCGCCCGGATCAGCAAGGCCAGGATGTCGTGCTGCTGCGCCAGTCCCGGGTCGGCGCGGCGGGCGGCGATCAGCGGCATGACGACGTCGTCGATCTCGCGGTTGGCCCGGGCACGCGACGGCCACACCCGCAACGTCCCGAGCCGGCGCAGCGCGTAGCGGACCGTCAATTGTTCTGAGACACCGAGGTTCAGCAACCGTTCGAAGGGCCGACCCAGCCGGCGCACTTCATCGGGGTCGTCGACCCCGAAGATCACCCGGACGATCACGTCCAGCATCAGCGCCCGCGCGGCGTGCAGCATCTCGAAGGGCCGGTCGACCGGCCAGTCCCGCATCGCCGCGCGCGTGGATGCTTCGATGACCGGCACGTAACCGGCGAGCACGGCACCGTGCAGGGGCGGCGTCAGCAGCTTGCGTCGTCGCAGGTGCTCGGGTTCCTCCTGCACGAACATCGACCCGGACCCGTAGATGGCGGCCGCGGGCCCAACCCCCTCACCTCCGAGCAGTTCGTCGGTGGGTGCCGTGAAAACCTCCTTGACCAGCGCGGGATCGGACACGATGGCGACGTCGCCCAAGCTGAGAATGGGCATGGTCATGATCGGTCCGTACCGGCGGATCAGCCGCAGCATCCGCCGCTCGCCACCCACCAGGTAAGCCACTGCATACGCGGCCGCGAACGCACTGCGGAATCGGCGCGGAGCGGGCAGGCCGGGCGGAGGAGGCCCCACGTCGATGACGCTACTGCAGTTACCGTCTAGCGGACCGCACGCAACGCACCGGCGAGCAGATCAAGCGCAGTCGGCGCAGATCTGGCGCCCACCGCCGGAGACCCGGAGGCGGTTGCGGTGCTGCACCAAAAAGCAGCAGGAGCAAGTGAATTCGTCGGATTGCTGCGGAATCACCACCACCGACAATTCCTCGCCGGACAGATCCGCGCCCGGTAGTTCGAAGAAGGAGTCGTTGGGGTCGTCGTCGACGACTGCCGTGGCGAGCTTGGGCATGGTTCCGAGTTCGCGCAACGCATTTTTGTCGGCGGTGTCGGCATCAGTCACGCGGCGTGCGTCGTAATCGCTGACGGTAGGCATGGCGGTCCTTCCTGCTGAGTGACCGGGCTCGGCACCTTACGTGGTCGCCCGTTGGCTCAGGCAGTACCCCGTTCAGATACGGCTCACACCCAAGGTGACCAACAAATTGCGCGTGTGCTAATAACCGTTCGGATCCGGTCTCAGAGCGCGGGCCAGCCGCCGGCGCACGGCGCGATCTCGTGCCGATTCATCAGGCGCGCGTGGGCTTCTCGACGCTGACTGTGGGATACCCAGGCCAGTCCGACCCACGGCGACGCGACGGCGAGCGCCAGCACCACGACGGCCAGCAGTTGGTGCCCGGTCGCGAGCGCCACCAACCCGACCACCAGGCCGAGCGCCCAACTGCCTGCCGCCACCAAGCCGGGCACGCTGACGGTCTGCTCGGCGGTGCCGGACGTGGCGGAGCCAGGCCCGTATGTGTCGGTGCCGATGTAGACCATCCGTACTCCCAAGAACGCGAAACAATATCTTGGCTACTATAACCCACGGATACTGTTTCCGAATTACTTAAATTTGCTGCGCGGTTGGGTCAGGGCTACCCCGCGAAACGGCGCAGCTAAACCTGGTACGGCGCCTGATCCGCGGGTACTAAGGGGGCGTGAGTAATACCGCCGTCCTGGTCATCGACATGTTCAACGACTACAGCCATCCCGACGCCGAGCAACTGGCCGACAATGTCTCCGACATCATCGATCCGTTGGTGGGCCTGATCTCGGTCGCCGACGGGCGCGACGACGTCGACCTGATCTATGTGAACGACAATCACGGCGACTTCACCGCCGACCGCCGCTCGATCGTCGCCAGCGCACTCGACGGCAAGCGGCCCGACCTGGTCAAGCCGCTGATTCCGGCCCGCGAGACGCCGGTCGTGACGAAGGTCCGCCACAGCGTCTTCTACTCCACCGCGCTCGACTATCTGCTGCACCGCCTCGAAGTCAAACGCATCGTGCTGACCGGCCAAGTGACCGAGCAGTGCATCCTGTACAGCGCGCTGGACGGTTATTTGCGCCACTACGACGTGGTGGTGCCCTCCGATGCGGTCGCCCACATAGACTCCGAACTCGGCTCCGCGGCGCTGAAGATGATGGAACGCAACATCAGTGCCGAACTGCTGCCCGCCGCCCGCTGCCTGCCGTAACACCTTTGAGGGAAGGCTCTTCCGTGACCGAACACAAGCCGCAGAACTCCGACTCTGAGGCCGAACCCGACGACCACGTCGCCGAATCACGCGCCGGTCGCGACGACGACGGCGACTACGTGGGACGTACCGGCACCGACGACGACTTCGACGCCGGCGAAACGGGCGCGGAAGCCCGCAGCAACGACGGGTGACTTAGCGGTACAACTCGATGACTTAGCGGTACAACTCGACGACCAGCGGCCGGTGGTCGGAGATGGGCATTTGCTCCGCGGCCGCGGCACGCCCCCGCAGACTGGGGTCGTCGGTCAGGATGTGATCGATCTGGCGGGTGGGTTCGGGCGCGGGAAACGTCGCCGCCGCCGCCAGTGGCCGCATGCCCGTCCAGCGCTGCGCCGCGGCGGGCGCGAGGTTGAGATCGCCGAGCAGCAGCCGGGGACCGGGTAGGCCGCGCAGGTCACGAACCAGCCGGCGCAACTGCCGCCGGTTCCAGCCCGGCACGAAGGACAGATGGGTATTGGCCACGGTCAGCGGTCCCAGCGGAGTCTCCAGTCGTGCGATCACCGCCGCCCGCGGCTCCTCGTCGACCACCACCACCTGGTTGGGGCCTGGCAGATACATCGGGAAGCGCATCGGGATCCGCGACATTCGCACCACCTGCCAACTCGACGCCGGAAACCGGGACAGCAGCGCGATGCCGTAGGCGGCGGTCCCGGGTTGTTCCTGACCGGTGGCGGCGATCCAGGTCGCGCCGGGGGTGCCGGAGATGGCCGCGACGAACCGCTGCTCCACGGCGCCCATCGCTTCGGCCGCGGCGGCGGTCAGGTCGGCTCGTCCGGACCGGGGCTGGTCGACGTCGACTTCCTGCAGTGCGAGCACGTCGGGATTCAGCCGCCGCACGCAGTCGCGCAACCGCTGCGGGTCGACACCGTCGCCCACAGTGCGGCCGTGCAGGATGTTGAAGGTCGCCACCCGCATGGCTAAGCCTGCGTTCCGGGCACGTCTGCGATCAACGGGCGGGCCGCCCGGCCACCCGGCCCAACTCGGCGAGATCGCGCTCGGCGTGGCTCTGCCGGATGTAGATGCTCAGGTCCGCGACCCGCTGGGCGTGCCGTCCGTCCTCACACAGCGGACCCGGCCCCAGGGCACGCCCGGTGCGGGTGATCGCCTCGTCCACCGCGTGTTCGGCGACCGCGCGGACGCGGCGGGCCAGCAGCTGCGCCGCACCATCCCGGTCGAACGGGTCGGCATCGATCTGAGCGGCCGCCGTCGCCAGCATCGCATCCCCCGCGGCGAGCGCGGCGTCGACGGCACCCAGATGCGCCAGCGCGTAGGCGTCGGCCGACCCGCTGCGGGCGCACCGGTACAGCGGCTCGGCGACCCGGCGGGCGCCGCCGAGCCAACAGGCGGCGACCCCGATTGCGCCGTGCCAGAAGCCCGGGCGCGTCGAGTACTCGTCCGGCCCGCCCACCAGGATCGCGTGCACATTGCTGAACTGCACGGAGCGCGTGTCGCTGCCGGCCATGCCGGGATTCCACCAGGTGCTGGGCAGCGGTTTCACGCCGGCATCGGTGAGGGTCACCGCGAACAGACCCCGTCCGCCCTCTTCCAGCACCGCGGTCACGAGTGCTTTCGTGCAGAAGCCCGCGCCCGAGCACCACACCTTGATGCCGTTGAGCACGTACTCGTCCCCGGCGATGTTGGTCGCGGTCAGGACGGCGTCGGCGGATTCGGAGGCCCAAACCCCCCACAACTGGCGCGGTTCCGGCGGTTTGCCGCCCAATTCGTGCAGGATCGCGACGGCGTCGACGTGCGCTTCGGCGATGCGTGCCGCGGCGATGTCGTCCTCGGCCAGTTGCGCCAGCCGCTGCCAGCGCTCGCTGGTGTATCCCGAAGCGGGCAACGGCAATTCGAGTCGCCCCGATTCCAACCAGTGCGCAACCAGACCCGCCGTCATGAGCGGTCTCCGGCGACTGACATGGGTTGCTAGTTCCCGTTTGGATTTCCCTTAAACGACCCTGGTCAGGTTGTTAACCGCGCACATCGGGTATGTCTTTTCGCGCTATGACCAACCAGTTGCGTGAAGCTCTGCGCGCCGCCGCTTCGGCGCTGAAGGAATACGGCCCGCCGTTTGCCTTGGCGGGCGGCTACGCGTTGTGGGCTTACGGTGCACCCGAACCCGTCCACGACGTCGATTTCGTGGTCGCCGAGTGCGATGTGCCTGGGGCGGTCGCCACGCTCGAAAAGGCCGGCTTCGTCATCGAACGTCCGCCCGAGGACTGGTTGTTCAAGGTGCGCCTGGGCGACGCGCTGGTCGACGTGCTGCACCGCGTCAACGGTGTCCGGGTGGAGCCCGAGGACATGGAGCTTGCGGAAGACCGCGTGGTGTTGGCGGTTTCGATGCCGGTTCTGCCTCCGACCGTGGTGTTCATCCAGCGCTTACGCGCCCTGACCGAGCACTACTGCGATTTCGCCAGGCTGATCCCGGCCGCGCGAGCGATCCGGGAAAAGCTGGACTGGGACCGCATCGAATCCGAGACTTCCGACAACGATTTCGCGGTCGCGTTCCTGGTGCTGGCCGATCGACTCGGCCTCCGAAACTGAGGCGGAGCGCGTAAAACTCGTCGCGCTGGGTATCTTCTCGAACTATGGAATCTCATCCTGACCGGGACGAAGACCTGGCGAAGGTGGTCGACGACCTCGAGGAGAATGTCACCGACGAAGCCGACGGTGTACCCGAGGAGGAACAGACTCCCAGTGCGGGCACCGAACAGGAGCCGCCCGATTGAGAGGTCAGTGGTTACGCAGCTTGGCGATCAGTTTGTCTTTGGTCATGCTCGAATACCCTGACAGGCCAAGCTCTTTGGCGCGCTTCTTCAGGTCCGTGACGGTCCAGTCGTCGTAGGACCCGGACTTGCCGCCCTTGCGGCCGACCTTGGATTTGCCCTGGCCGGCAGCCGCATTGGAGATCCGGGCCGCCTTCTCCTTGGAATCGCCCTTCTTGCGTAGGTCCTTGTACAGCTTCTCGTTTTTGATCGACGAGTTCGGCACCGTCGCCACCTCCTGTGCGTTGCTGCGAAACCGCTGGCAGAGTGCCCGCGTTGGGCAACCTCAAAACGGCCTGCCCGAAGACTGCCCCGACTTGTTTGGGGCAGTGCTGACCGGGAACACAGGGCGCGACGGACCAACAAGGGTTCGGCACATTACCCGAAGGACTAAAGATGAGTGACGAGAACAGCGGTCCCCAAGAAGGCATCAAGGGTGTCGTTGAAGGCGCCAAGGGCAAGGCCAAGGAGGCCGTCGGTGCGGTGACCGGCAGCGACGATCTGAAGAACGAGGGCGAAGCCCAACAGGACAAGGCCGACGCGCAACGCGATGCCGCCAAGAAAGAGGCCGAAGCCGAATCCGCCCGGGGCGGCGCGGAGGCAGCCGAGGAACGGCAGAAGTCCAACCAGTAGTCGACCAGCAGTCGACCCGAATTCCGGTGTGCTCGCCACTTGCTGAGCTTTCCGCCGGCGATACGGTCACCCAACATTGGAAGTGGTGATGCAGGCAGGCAAGGGGCGAGGCGACCTCCGCGGCGTGGTGGCGATCGGCGCGTCCGCGGGGGGTGTTGAGGCGCTCTCGCAGTTGGCCGCGGGACTCTCAGCCGACCTCCCCTACGCCTACCTGGTCACCTTGCACCTACCCGCATTCGCACCCAGCATGTTGGCGCGCATCGTCGACCGGCACGGTCCGGTGCGCGCCGTCAACGCTCAGCACGGCGCAGAGTTGCAACCGGGACTCATCTACGTCGCCGTCCCGGATCACCATCTGTTGGTCGCAGACCATCGCGTGGTGCTTTCGCAGGGGCCGACCGAAAACGGGCACCGGCCGGCTATCAACGCGCTGTTCCGTTCCGTCGCACTGGATTTCGGGCCGCGCGCCATCGGGATCCTACTCTCGGGCGTGTTGGAGGACGGCGTGCTCGGGCTGGGAGCGATCCGATCCCGGGGCGGCTACGCGATCGGTCAGGACCCCGAGGACGCGTTGTTTCCCGCAATGCCGCTCAATGCTTACAACGCCGGCGTTCTGGACCGCCAAGCGGCTGCCGGGAATATCGGAGCCGTGTTGAAAGAATTGGCTCAGCGCGAGATCGAGGAGTGCGACATGGAGCGCGACGTCGCGATGGAGATGAAAAACCGCATAGCCATGGCATCCCGTTTCGCCACCGACTTCGACACCCAGGAGCTCGGCCCGCCCTCGGGATTCACCTGCCCGGACTGTAACGGATCGCTGATAGCGGTGGGCGAAGGCAACTTTCGCTGCCACGTCGGTCATGCGTGGACGCCCGACTCGCTGCTCGCCTCCCACGACGACGAAGTGGAAAATGCGCTTTGGATCGCGTTGCGCAGCCTGCAGGAGAAGGCGAAGCTGTCCAGGCAATTGGCCAGCAGGGCCGGGCAGGGTCCGCTATTCGGTCGGTACAGCGCCGTCGCCCAGGAAGCCGAGCGGGCCCTCGCGGTACTCAGCGAGCGACTGGCCGAAGGGGTTCCCCGTCCCGGAGAACAAGGTGCCTGACTCGAGCACAGCGATCCGCGTTGATGTCGCAGGCCATCACGACGCGTCGATATTGAGCGCCGCGGGGGTACTGGACAGTTCCACTTATCGCAACCTCCGCGACGCCGTGATCAAGACCGCGCTCGAGGAGCCTCGCGCGGTGATCGTGGACGTGAACCGGCTGAGTGTCCCGTCGCCGTCGGCCTGGTCGGTGTTCACCAGCGCCCGTTGGCACGTGAGTGTCTGGCCGGATGTCCCAGTTCTTCTGGTGTGCAGCGATATACACAACAGGCGAGAGATAATGGCCAGTGGTGTAACGCGGTACGTTCCGCTGTTCCGTACCCGTAAGACGGCCCTGGCAGCAGCCGACGAATCGGCCGTCACCGGCCGCCGTCGTGCGCGCACGCAACTTCCCGCTGACCTGGTCAGTCTGCGACTGTGCCGGGTCAGGGTCCACGAATGGTTGACCACCTGGTCAGAGAGCCCCCTCATTCCCGTCGCCAGCACGGTCGCCACGGTGTTCGTCGACAACGTCCTCCGGCATACCGAATCGGCTCCCGTGTTGATCGTGGAGAAACTCAAGGACATCGTCACCGTCGCCGTGCAGGATTGCAGCGACCAGCCCGCGGTCCGACACGAACGCGGTCGCTGCGGTCCCGAGATCGTTTCCGGGCTGGCGATCGTCTCCGCTCTGTCGCGGGTATGGGGCAGCACCCCGACGTCCTCGGGCAAGACGGTATGGGCCGTGATCGGCTCCGAAAATCAGCTCTGACGTTCGCGAGTAATGTCAGGTACTCCGGCAATCTCGGCGAACGGCAACTCGATGAACGGCACCTCCGACGAGGCTTTCGAAGCCTTGTTGCGTTACATGCGGGATTCCCGCGGGTTCGACTTCACCGGTTACAAACGCACGTCGCTGATGCGCAGGGTCCGTCACAGGATGGATCACGCCGGATACACCACCTATGAGGAATACCTCGACGTCCTGCAGGCCAGCTCGGACGAATTCGCGGCGTTGTTCAACACTATCCTGATCAACGTCACCGCCTTCTTCCGTGACCCCGAAGCATGGGAGTTCGTCAGCAGCGACGTCATTCCCCGGCTGCTGGCCGAGCGCGGTCCCGACGATCCCATCCGGGTGTGGAGCGCGGGAAGCGCGTCCGGGCAGGAGGCCTACACGCTGGCAATGCTGTTGTCGGAGGCGATGGGAGCAGACGCCTTCCGGCAGCGTGTGAAGATCTACGCCACCGACATCGACGAGGAGGCACTCGCCGAAGCGCGTGCCGCGTCCTACGACGCCCGGGCGGTCGAGTCGGTGCCGCCGGAGCTGCTGGGGCGCTACTTCGAACAAGTCAACGGGCGCTACCTGTTTCACAAGGACCTGCGCCGCGCGGTCATCTTCGGTCGCAACGACCTGGTCAAGGATGCGCCGATCTCCCGGGTGGACCTGCTGGTGTGCCGTAACACCCTGATGTATCTGAACGCCGAAACCCAGCGAAACGTGTTAGGCCGCTTGAACTTCGCGTTGGCCCCGCAGGGGACACTGTTCCTCGGGCATGCCGAGATGTTGTTGAGCCACGGTGACAGGTTCGTCCCGCTGAACTTGAAGAACCGGATCTTCCGAAAGTTGCGCGGGTCCCGCGACGGTGTCGAGCGTTACGACCCGGCGACAGCCTTCTACGATCGGCACGGCGAATCGGTGGGCCTGATGACGGTGCGCGACTTGGCATTTCGTGTCAGTCCGGTGGCGCAGATCGTCGTCACCGGCGAAGACACCGTCGCGATGATCAACCAGCAGGCGGAGACCATCTTCGGACTCTCCGCCCGCGACATCGGCCGGTTGTTGCGTGACCTCGAAGTGTCCTACCGACCGGTCGAGTTGCGGGCGTACCTCGAGCAGGCCAAGGTGGAGCGGCGCTCGGCGCGCATCCAGGACGTCAAATGGCAACGGCCGGGCGCGGACACGGTGTGGTTCGAGATCCACGTCAATCCGTTGATCGACGCCGAGAACGGCCTGTTGGGCGTGTCGATCGTGTTCTTCGACGTCACTGCCACGCGGGCGCTGCTCGACAAGGTGGTACAGACGAACCGGCAACTCGAGGCGGCCTACGAGGAGTTGCAGTCGACCAACGAAGAACTCGAGACCACCAACGAGGAACTGCAGTCCACCGTCGAGGAACTGGAAACCACCAACGAAGAACTGCAGTCCACCAACGAAGAACTCGAGACGATGAACGAGGAACTGCAGTCGACCAACGACGAACTGCACACCATCAACGACACGCTGCGAGAACGCGGCGTCGAACTGGACGACGCGAAGAACTTCCTCGATTCACTGATCAACTCCGTCCAGCTGGGCTTGGTCGTGGTGGACCGTGAGATGCGGGTGGTGGTGTGGAACCACGGTTGCGAGGAACTGTGGGGGTTGCGCGCCGACGAGACCACCGGCGCGCAACTGATTTCGCTGGACATCGGTCTGCCGATGGACAGCGTGCGGCCTCTGATCGGCAACGCTTTCGCGGACACGGAGACTGCCGGTGAGGCCGTGGTGGATGCGGTCAATCGGCGCGGACGGCCGGCCCAGGTGCGCCTGACCTGCACCTCGTTCCGCACCCGTGAAGGAACCGTCGGCGGCGCGCTGCTGCTGATGGAGGTGGTCGGCTAGCTCGAGGCCGGCGAACCGCTGTCCGAAAAGCGAACTGCTCGGCCAGTGCCGTTTGACCCATGTAGAAGCCCGGGTAGCCCAACTTCGCATGGGGGTCAAAAGGAGCACCGAAATGAAGTCATTGTGAAAGTAGCGATCGTCCGCGGCGACGACGCGTACTCCGAGCATGGCGGGTACGGGATCGCCGACGACGACGGTCAACTCTGCGCTGCACTGGCGCGCCAGGGATTGACCGTGACGGCCTGCCGGCGCCGACGCGACGAAGACTCGCCGGTCGAGCCGGGTTATCGGCAGGAGTCCGCCGGCATCGGCCCTGCCACTACGGTGTCACCGGCCGAGGTATTGCCGTTCGTGGGTGAATGGGCCGCCGAACTGGGCCGGCAGTGGGCGGCGGACCCGCCCGACATGGTGCACGCGTACGGCTGGCTGGGCGGCTTGGCGGCCCAATTGGCCGCGCGCCGGGGTGGACTGCCCGTCGTGCAGAGTTTCCACGGCATAGCAGCCGGGACCGCCGACGTCGAGAAGTCTCGGCTGCTACCGCTGCTGGTCCGTGGCGCGACCTGGGTGACCGGGGGCAGCACCGACGAGATCGCCGCGCTGGCCCGGTTGCGCCGCCGTCGCGCGCAAGTGTCGGTCCTGTCGACCGGAATCGACGTCACGCGCTACGTGCCCACCGGTCCCCCGGACACCAACTCCGGCTCGTTCCGTATCCTGCAATTGGCGCCGAATCTGTTGCGGCACAATGGTTTCGAGCTGACTATCCGGGCGCTGCCCAGGCTGTCCGGCACGGAACTGGTGATCGCCCAGACGACGTCCTCGGACGACGGCAAACCGGCACTGCAGCAGCTCGCCGCCGAACTCGGGGTCAGCGACCGGGTCCGCTTCGTCGACGCCGTCGACCAAGAGGCGATTTCGTCGTTGCTGCAATCCGCTGACGTGCTCACCTGCACGCCGTGGCACGCACCACGGGCCACGGCGGCGTTGCAGGCGATGGCCAGCGGAGTGGTCGTGGTGGGCGTACCGGTCGGCGCCCTGGTCGACACCGTGATCAACGGCGTCACCGGGGTGTTGGTGTCGCCGACCAGTCCGCATGAGTTGGCTTCGGCGCTGAAAACGCTGCAGCATCACACTTTCCAGCGGGTGAGTATGGGTTCGGCAGGCCGGTCCCGAGTGATGTCGCGGTTCAGCTGGGACCGGATCGCGATGGACGCAGTGAGCATCTATCACCAGACCCTGTCCCAGCAACGGGTTACTGCCGGCCGCGGTCACGTCAACGCCACGGCGTAGGTAAAAGCAGCGTGTTACCCGCCGCGACCGGGAACGGCAGCGACACCGCCGCAATCCGATACGGACAGTTCCGCACTGGCGATTCCGGGTCGGCGCACCGCTTCTTTGCCAACGCCTACAAGCCGGGCTGGCAGCTCAGCAGTCTGGGCAAGGAGTCGGTCGTCACCCACCGGCGCTTCGAGACAGACTGGATCACCGTCGACGAGTTGCTGATCGAGGGGCGGGTGGGCTGCGAGATCAATCCGGCCGAATCGGTCGTGGTGATCCAGCCGCGGGCAGGTTCTCTCACCGTCGCCGGCGACCCTGGGACGAACATCGCGACGGCGGTGCTGGCCGCGGACGGATTGCCATGCGTGCTGCAGGCCAACACCGCGCGGTTCCATGTGGTGAGCATGGATCTGCAGTTGGTGAGTTACGTCGCCGTCGAGAAAGGCGGTCCGCTACCGCACCGGCTTCAGTTCCTGGATTGCCGCCCGCACACCGACGCGGTCACCCAGACGTGGAGTCAGGCGCTGGACTATGTGATCGCCAGCTTCGGATGCGCGGAAACGGCGCATCAGCCGTTGCTCGTCGCCGCGGCCGCCCGCCTGCTGGGAGCGGCGCTGCTCGAGTGCTTTCCGTCCAACCTGCACGCCGACCGTGAGTTGCTGAGCAACCCGTCGCTGCCGCCCAGCCTGAAGGGCGCGGTTTCCTTCATCCACCGCCACTGCGGTGACGGGATCGGCGTCAACGACGTCGCGGACGCGCTTCGGATGACACCGCGCGCGGTGCAATATCTGTTCCGGCACCACCTGGATACGACGCCTACCGAGTATTTGCGCCGCGTTCGGTTGCAGCGCGCTCATCAGGATCTCAGCAGCAGCGACCGGGCCAGCACCACCGTCGCCGAGGTCGCACAACGCTGGGGTTTCTGTCACACGGGTCGGTTCGCCGCGCTCTACCGCGGCACCTACGGACAGAGCCCGCACACCACGCTGCACCAGTGACCGCTCTCAGAGCATGGTGCGCGGGGCTCGCAGCACCTGATCGACCCGGTAGGCCGCGTCGTCTTCGTCGTCCTGGGCGGTGATTTCGGAGACCACCCGCTCGGCGATGTTGCGCAGCTTCACATTGGATTCCTGCGACAGCTTCACCAGCAAATCGAATGCGGACTCGGAGTCGACGCCGTACCGCAGCATCAGGATTCCCATCGCCTGATTGATCACCGCGCGTCGAGAATCCACGGCCAGCAACGCCTCGCTCAGATGTTTCTGCAGGTCAGCGTCGAACTGATCGGTGATGTCGATGTAGAAGCCGCCGATGCCGAGCAGCCGGCCGTCGGGTCCGGAGAACCGGTCGCCGACCACCACGACGACGTGCGTCTCACCCCGGGTGTCGATGATGCGGTGGCGGCTGCTGAACGCGGCACCGTGCCTGCGCACCTGCTCGATGAGTTCGGGCACGGTGGGTTTGTCGTCGGGATGCCTGTGCTTGAGCAGCAATTGGTTGGTCGGAGTGACGGTGCCCGGTTCGTAGCCGTGCATTCGGGCGACCTCTTCAGACCATTCCCAGCGATCTTCACGGGTCAGGTAACGGAATCTCCCGACCATGGGCCACCTGCGGCCCTTCTTTCGCCGCGAATCTGCGCACACCAGCCCAACTATATTTCGGCTGGCCCGTCCGCCTGTACCAAAGCGGCATCATGACTTCGCAATCTTGCTGGGAGCTCAGGCGGTCTTGGCCAGCACCGCCGTCGGGGATCGGCTTTCGCTCCTGCTCACTTTGCGGATCAGTGAGCGGGTGGCCTTCTCCACCATCTGTTGTGCGTCGCTTCGGCGCCGCGTCCGGGCCGCGCGCTCCGTCGCGGAGACGATGGTCAGACCCTGGCGGTAGCCGCTGACCACCCGCGGATCGACATAGGAGCTCCGCGCCACCGCCGGTGTGTTGCCCAACTCTTCGGAAACCTCCCGCATGACCGCTGCTTCGATCTTCTTGGCCTGCCGCTCCGACACGGCGGGGTCGGCACCGGCGAACGCCGCCGCGGCCAGCACCGTGCCATGCCAGGTCCGCAGGTCCTTGACCGAGTAGTCGGCTCCGACCAGTTCCTTGAACCGTGCGTTGAGGTCGTCGGCCTTGACCTCTGTCCAGCCGGAAGCGTTGCGGCACATCAAGAATCGCCCCGAGCAGTCGGTTCTGCGCAGCATAGCGCGCACCGCCCGGACGACTTCGGCGTCCTCGATCTCGTATTGGCGTTGCACCCCGCTCTTGGCGGGGTAGTCGAACGCCACCGCGTCTCGGCGCACGGTCACGTGCTCACAGAGCAGGGTGGCCAGCCCGTAGGACTCGTTTTCCTCGGCATATTGCTCGCCGCCGGCACGGAAGTACCCCAGGTCGAGCAGGTGCAGTCCCAGCGCGAGTACCCGCTCCCGGTTCAGGCCGCGGGTGTCGAGGTCGCGCGCGATCTGCTCGCGCCAGGCCGGCAACTTCGTCGACATTTCCAGCACCCGGTCGAACTTCTCTTCGGCGCGCTCCTGCTGCCAGTTCTGGTGGTAGAGATACTGACGGCGTCCGGCGGCGTCGGTGCCCACCGCCTGGATGTGCCCGTTGGGATACGGAGCGATCCACACCTTCTTCCAGGCCGGCGGGATCACCAGGTCCTTGATCCGCTGCACCGTGGTCTCGTCGGCGAGCAAGTCGCCGTCCGCGCCGTAATAGGCGAAACCCTTGCCGCGACGCTTACGCGTGATACCGGGCTTGCTCAGCACACTGCGGCGCAGCCGCATGTCAGTCCTCCGCTGTCCCCGACTTCGATCTCCGGTCGGCTGCAGCCTGAATTGCCCGTGCGGCCAGCCCTTACACCTGCGTGCAATGCCGAACGACCCGCCACGGCGCCGTGGCGGGTCGTTCGTTTATCGACTCAGGGATCAGCCGGCCATGAACTCGTGGTAGGCCGACTCCAGATGCCCCGGCAATGCGCTCACGTTGCACTGCCGCTCGGTTTCGCCGATCGGCGCCAGGATCCCGCGCAGGTCGTAGTACTCGTTGGGGTGCGCGGTGAAGTAGCCCCGGATGTTCGACGCTGCGACACCACGGTCCTGGCCATAGGCGGCCATGACCACCTGATTGGCACCCGGGTGGCTGGAAAGGTACTGCTGCGCCGCGCCGGTGACCGACGAGACGGTGGCATTGACACCTTCCGGACTGCAGTCAGGTGCGGCCGCCGCCGACGGCGCGCCGACGAGGCCGACGACAAATCCCCCGAGCAGACAACCGGCGCTGATACCGGCAACCCGCCGAGGCGCGACGATACTGCTGAATTTCATGTTGCTGTGTTCCTCCGAATTCGCGAACCTTCGCTGGGGCGCCCGAGGCCCCGAAATCCAAAGTAGCGAAACCGAAATCGGTGACCCGGGCATGTTCGCCGACGACGAACGCGGCAATCGGGGGATGCGCCGGTAAAGGTGTGATCAGTGCAACTCGAGTCAACTATTTAGCTAAGCAAACATACAACTCGGCTGAGAAACGATGAGAACTCTCAGAAACGGCCGCGTCTTCTTAAGAGATCGTGACCTGAATTCGTGACACAACCGTTATCTCAGCTGGCCCGAATGCGGTAGCTACCGGTTGAGCTTGCCGTCCCGCGCGCCGGTCAAGGCGTCGTCGAGGGTGGGGTACAGCGGGAACGTCTTGTCCAGGCCGGTCAGGTGGATCGGCCGTCTGGTCGCCGGGCCGTGGGCCACCACACCGAACTCCGCGGCGTCGCCGAGTTTCTCGTAGGTCGAGGCCAGGATCTTCAAGCCCACCGAACCCAGGAAGTCGACTGAGGAAAGGTCGATGACCAGCGCTGCCGGACCGTCGGCGACCACGCCGCCGATTGCTTCCTCCAGGGCCGGCGCAGTAACCAAGTCGATTTCGCCGCCGATGCTGAGCACGACTACCCCGTCGTGGTCGGAGACCGTGGCAGTGATCGAATCAGGAGCTGACAATGGCGATCCTTTGTCCGGGCCTTCGGTGTGGTGCAAGCCTAACCCGCTGCGCTTACCGCGAGAAGATGAAGACCTCAACACGCTCTACCTGACCCCCCAAGCTAGTCTCCCCATAGCACCCGCGCTCGGCTGGCCTTGGAGGGACAGATGTCCGATTTGTCGACAGATTCCACCGGCAACGCCACCGGGAGCGTCTCGAGTGAAGGTTTGCTGCCGCAGCTGGTGCAGCATCTGAGGCGAAACCGGACCGCGCTGCGCGAGGAATGGGCGCGCCGGATCACCGAGGCCGAACTGTTGACCGCGATGACGCCGGAGGAGATCTTCTCCGAGGCGACCGCCGTCTACGACAACTACGTCGAGGTGCTCGAGACCGGTAGCGTCGAAGCGCTGCAGGATTACGCCCGCGACCTCTCCGAGCGCATCATTCCGCGGGGGGTGGAGACCGACGAGGTGCTCGGCATCGTGCTGCTGCTGCGCGACGTGCTGGCACGCTCGCTGTTCGAGAAGTACCAGGCCGAGTTCGACATGCTGAACCGGGTGCTGGACGCCTACGAACCGGCGGCCAACCGCATTGCCAACACCGTGGGCGTCAGCTTCGTCCAGGAGCGCGAGCGCATCATCCGCCAGCAGCAGGAAGCGATCCGGGAGCTGTCCACGCCGGTGCTGCAGGTGCGGGAGCAGCTGCTGATTCTGCCGATCATCGGTGTGCTGGACAGTCAACGCGCCCGGCAGGTCACCGAGCAGCTGTTGCGGGCCATCCGCGCCAATCGCGCCAAGGTCGTCGTGATCGACATCACCGGTGTCCCCACCATCGACTCGACCGTGGCCAACCACCTGGTGCAGACGGTCGACGCGTCCGGCTTGATGGGCGCCAGCGTCATCATCACCGGACTGTCGTCGGAGATCGCCCTGACGCTGGTGACGATCGGCTTGGACCTGTCCAAGATGAACGCGGTCGGCGACCTGCAGGGCGGTATCGAGGAAGCCGAGCGGCTGCTCGGCTACGAAGTGACCCGCACCGGCGACTGAGGCCGAGCGCTACTAGGACCAAGACCAACCCATGCCAGTACCGATTCTGAAACAGGGCGCGATTCTGATCGCGACCGTTCAGGCCGCCCTGACCGACTCCGATACCGAGCGCCTGCGCGAAGACCTGATGGAGCGGGTCAGCCGTTTCCGCGCCCAGGGGATCGTCGTCGACGTCACCGCCATCGACGTGATGGACTCGTTCGCGGCACGCTCGCTGCGGACGATCGCCCACATGACCCGGCTGCGTGGAGCCACCACCGTGATCGTGGGCCTGCAGCCCGAGGTCGCCTTCGCCATGGTGCAGCTCGGGCTGGCCTTCGACGATATGAGCACCGCGCTCGACCTCGAAGAGGGCATCGCGCTGCTGCATAGACAGTTGGGTCTGCACAGATCAACGATCGGGCGCGACGGTGGCGGGTGAGACCGTGGTCGCCATCAACACATCCGACGACATCGTCGCCGCCCGCAAAGCCGGTCACCAGCTCGCCATCGACCTCGGATTCTCGCTGACCGACGTCACCATGATCGCCACCGCGATCTCCGAGATCGCCCGCAACATCACCAGCTACGCCGGTCGCGGCGAGGTCCAGGTCGGTGTCGACGACCGCGAGGGCCGCCGGGCGCTGGTGGTCCGTGCCGAGGACGACGGGCCCGGTATCGCCGACATCGACCGCGCCATGGAGGACGGCTACACCACCGGACGCGGCCTGGGGATGGGCCTGCCGGGTGCCCGCCGGTTGATGGATCGGTTGATTGTGGAGTCCGCGCTCGGCCGCGGCACGGTCATCGAGATGTGGAAATGGGTTCCCGCTCGTGCGTGAGAACGGCCGGCTCGGGCCGATCGAGTGGGCGACGGCGAGTCGCTCACGTCCGGGCGAACAACTCTGCGGCGATCAGGCCCTGGCCGTCGGCATCGACGGTGACCATGCCTTGTTCGGGGTGTTGGACGGCCTGGGTCACGGCCCCGACGCCGCAAGTGCCGCACTGGCCGCCGTCGACGCGCTGCAGGGCGCGCGGGGCGAACGCCTCGAGGTTCTGGTCCAGCTCTGCCACCGGGTGCTGAGCGGAAGCCGCGGCGTCGCGATGACCCTGGCCCGGATCGACTTCCAGACCGGCAAACTGAGCTGGACGGGGATCGGCAACGTCGTCGCCAACCTGGTCGCCAAGAGCGCCAGCGGCATCCAGATCCGGTGCAGCGCACGCCTGACCGGCGGCATCGTCGGCTACCGGATACCGGAAACCCGGCCCGCGCAAGTGGTTTCGATCCGCACCGGGGATCTGCTGGTGATCAGCAGCGACGGCATCGCCAAAGATCACCTGGACCACATCGACTTCGCCGCCTCGGCCAAGGACATCGCCGAGCAGATCCTGACCAAGCACGCCAAGGAATCCGACGACGCGATGGTGCTCGCCGCCCGCCACCGGGGCATGCTGTCATGAGCTCGCCGAACGACTTCCAATCCCAATACCTGGCCGCGCTGCGCCGCTACGTCGACGCGCGAGACGAGGACGTCCTGGCCGTGGGGCACGAACTCGGCCGCCGGGCGCTGCAGGAACAGATCAGCATGCTCGACATCATCGAGAACACGTTCTGGCTGCTCGACGAACTGCCCGGGGACGCGACCGCCGACCGGGCGCCTGCCCTGGAATTCTTGCTGCAGACGCTGGCTCCGCTGGATGTCGCAACTCGCGGGTTCCTGGACGGCACCAGGAAATACGCGCAGGAGCGGGCCCGCGCGCAGGACCTGGCCGACCGCGACAAGTTTCGTACCGCGCTGGTCAACTCGCTGCAGGAGGGCTTCTTCGTCGCCGACCAGGACGGCGCGGTGATCGAGGTCAACAACGCCTTCGCCGAGATCCTCGGCTACGGCGCCGAGGGTCTGCCGTATCGGTGGCCGCAGCCCTGGCTGGTCGACAAGCAGGGCACCTACGAGGAGCAACAGCGGGTCCGCCGGGAAGGCAGCGCCGACTACGAGATTCCGGTCCGCCATTCCGACGGTCATCTGGCTTGGATCGCGGTCAGTATCAATGCCGTTCGCGGTCCCGTCGGCGAAGGTGACGTCTATGTGGGCACCGTCCGCGACGTCACCGCCGAGCGTGCCTTCGCGGCGCGGGAAGGTGCGGTGCTGCGGCTGGCCACATCGGTGGCGGTGGCCAAGAGCGTGGCCGAGGTATTGGCGATCACCCTCCACGAGTGCCGTACGGCGGTCGACGTGCAGCGTGTGGTGGCGGTGATGTGGCCGTCCGGAGATGGCGAGCCAACCGTCCAGGTGGCTGGCGAGCCCACCGAAACCAGCTGGCGCGCAATGGATCCGACGCTTCGCCGCACGTTCACCGACGCCCGTCACCAGCTGCCGCTGACCGCGAAGACGGTCGAGTGGCCGGACGCCCCGGGCAAGGCGCGCGGACTGGTGGTGATGCTCTCCGGCACCGGCGACGTCGCGCTGTGGCTGGAGCTGCGGACCCCACGCTGGGTCAGCGCCGAGGATCGGCTGCTGGTGACCGTCTTGATCGGTCATCTCAGCCTGGCCATCCAGCATGTCCGCCAGTTCGAGAACGCCCGCGAAACGTCGCTGACCCTGCAGCGCGCCATGTTGCCGCCGATGCAGCCGCCACCGGGTTTCGCGGTGCGGTACGAACCCGCCGTCGAACCGCTGGAGATCAGCGGCGACTGGTACGACGTCATCCCGATCGACGACCGCCGCATCGGGATCGTCGTGGGCGACTGCGTGGGCCGCGGTTTGCCGGCCGCCGCGATCATGGGCCAACTGCGCAGTTCTTCGCGGGCCCTGCTGATCACCGGCGCCAGACCGGCCGTGTTGCTCGAACAACTCGACGCGGCCGCGTCGATGATTCCGGATGCCTACTGCACGACGGTTTTCCTGGCGATTCTGGACACCGAATCCGGTGTGCTGGAGTACAGCAACGCCGGCCACATGCCCGCCGTCCTGGTCAACACCCAGCCCGATTCGGTGCCGAAGATGCTGACCGACGCGCGGTCGGTGCCATTGGCGGTGCGCCGCAACACTACTCGTCCGCAGGCCGCCGAGGTGCTGCCGCCGGGCTCGACGTTGATGCTGTTCACCGACGGCTTGGTCGAGCGCCGGCACGAGTCGATCGACGAGGGACTGGGGCGGGTCGCCGACGTGCTGACCGAGTCGGCGCATCTGCCGATCGGCGTGGTCGCCGACACCGTGCTGGAAAGGCTTGCCCCGCAAGCGGGTTACGACGACGACGTCGCGATGGTGGTGTACCGCCACCAGTTGGCCCCGCTGCACGTCGAATCCGAAGCCACCCCGGACAAACTGGCCCCGCTGCGGCGGCAGCTGACTTCCTGGCTGCGGGCCGCGCAGGTCCCGGCGGACCTGGCCACCGACATCGTGCTGGTGGTGAGCGAGGCATGCACCAACTGCGTCGAGCACGCCTACGCCGGACAACAGGCGGGGACGATGCGGCTGCACATGCAGGCCGACGAGGGCGTGATCCGGGCGCATATCGCCGACTCCGGACGCTGGAAGCCCCCGGCCGCCGACCCGGGCAACGGCGGGCGTGGCCTGCTGCTGATGAGGGCCATGAGCGAGTCGATGGACGTCGACGAGAGCCCCGCCGGGACCAGCATCGACATCGTCTTCCGTTTGCCGGATCGATAGCGGGGTAAAACATCGGTGTGACTCACATGTCGATATCCGTCGAGCCTGCCCTGCCGGCGGCCCACGGACCGTTGTCGACGGCGGTGCGCCGTACGCTGACGGCGCCGCCCTCGCGCGAGCAGACCGGGCGGATCAGCGCGTCGGTGCGCGATTCCGACCCGTTCGGCCTGGACCTGCAGCTGGCGCTGTACATGTGCTACGAGCTGCACTACCGCGGTTTCGCCTCGGTGGACCCGGGCTGGGAGTGGAATCCGGGGCTGCTGGGATTTCGTGCCGAGTTAGAGCGGGCCTTTCTGGCAGGAGTCCGCCGCGATGTGGGTCCCATCGAGCCCGGTGACACCGCCGACGCCGAAATGGACGCGCTCGCAATCGAACCCAAGGACGGCACCGGGTTGTCGTATCACCTGCGTGACGGCGGGACGTGGGAGCAGATGCGCGAGTACTTCGTGCACCGCTCGCTCTACCACCTCAAGGAGGGCGACCCGCACGCCTTCGCCATTCCTCGGTTGACGGGGACCGCCAAGGCCGCGTTCGTCGCCGTCGAGTTCGACGAGTACGGCGCCGGGCGGGGTCCGGCGATGCACCAGCAACTGTTTGCCGACCTGTTGGATGCCGCCGATCTGGACTCGACGTATCTGGGCTATCTGGATGCGGTGCCCGCCGAATCGCTGGCGGTGGTGAACCTGATGTCCATGTTCGGTCTGCACCGGCGGTTGCGGGGCGCGGCGGTGGGACATTTCGCGGCGACCGAGATCACCTCACCACCGGGTTCCAAGCGCATGGTCGATGCGCTGCGCCGCATGCAGGCCCCGGCCGCGTGCGTGGAGTTCTACCGCGAGCATGTGGAAGCCGACGCCGTGCACGAGCACGTGGTGCGCTTGGATGTCGTCGGGGACCTGGTTGCCCGCGAGCCACATCTGGACTGCGACGTCGTCTTCGGCATGCGCGCCAACGCCGCTGTGGAAGACCGCCTGGCCGACGCCATCATGGCGGCGTGGCAACGGGGCGAGTCGTCGCTACGCCGGCCGCTCGGTTAGCTGCTTGACTTTGGCCGGCCGGCACCGGCGGTGACTGGTGTCGCACAGCGGATAGTCCTGGCTGCGGCGACACGTGCAGACCGCCACCATGAACCGGTCCGACTCCACGACCTCGCCGTCGGGCATCTCGATGCGCACCGGCCCGGAAACCAGCACCGGGCCATTGGGAATCACCTGCACCCGGGTGGTACTCACGGCTTGTCTGCTCGGATCACGACGATTTCCTCTTCCCGACGACCCGGGGGGATCAGGCCGATCTCCTCGAGCCATTCTGCCCGTGCCGTGAGCACCGGCCCGAACGGGATCAGTTGACTGGCAACGACGTCGGCGTCCATGCCGCTGGCGCGCAGCTGGTCCAGCGACCGCTGCACTCCAGCCAGCGCCGAGTGCACCAACAACAGAGATCCGCCGTTGCACAACAACTTTGACGCCGATTCACACAGCGGATCGAGAGTCTGCCGACCGTCTATCCCGGCGTTCCACGCCCAGGACGGGCCGGCCGCGGCCGGGATGTGTTCGGTGTCGTCGACGGGCGGCGTTGGCACGTAAGGAGGATTGGAGACCACGACGTCGAACGAGCCGCACTCGAGTGCGTCGATCCACGAGCCGTGGCGCACATCCACCTCGACCCCGGCGCCGGCGGCGTTGTCCTGGGAACAGCTGACGGCGTGCGGGCAGATGTCGAATGCTGTGACACTTGCGCAACCCATTTCGGCTGCCGATATGGCGACGAACCCGGATCCGGTGCACAGGTCCAGCACTCGGCGATGCCGGATCAGACCTGTCCACCGCATGGTGTCGACGAGCAAGTGAGAATCGTGTTGTGGCTGGTAAACGCGTTCTGCGATCGGATCCGCATCCGAAGCCGGCAACGTGCTTGTCATGGCCTGATTAATGCCCGCAGACGATTATGTTAAACCTCTTGGCCTATCTGCTGGGTTAAGAGGTGCGCGCCGCTGCTTGACCCAGCTTCTGGACGACCGTCTCACAAAACGCCGAAAGGTCCTTGGGCGAGCGGCTGGTGACGATATTGCCGTCCACCACCACTTCTTCGTCGACCACCCGGGCACCGGCGTTGCGCAGATCGGTACGAATGCTGGGATACGACGTCAGCTTGCGTCCGGCGACCACGCCGGCTTCCACCAGCGTCCAGGGACCGTGACAGATCGCGGCGACCAGTTTCCCGGAATCGACGAAATCACGGACGAACGCCACGGCGTCCTTGTCCAGGCGCAGCTTGTCGGGGTTGACCGTGCCACCGGGCAGGATCAGCCCGTCATACTCGTCCACCGACACCTCGGCTACCTTTCGGTCCACTTCGAAAGTCCCGGCCGGCTCGAGGTCGTGATTGCGGGCCTCGATCTCACCGTCCTTCAGCGACAGCAGGTCGGTCTGGGCGCCGGCGTCCTGCAGAGCCTTGCGGGGTTCTTCGAGCTCGACCTTCTCCACCCCGTCGGCGGCCAGAAACGCAATCCGCTTGCCGTCCAACTCATTTGACATCGTCACTACTCCTCTTCGGGGATTTTCCGCTACGGATTGAGGACAACCTTGGTGCAGCCGTCCTGCTTGTGCTTGAAGATCTCGTATCCATGGGACGACTGGTCGAGCGGAAGGTGGTGGCTGATGATCATCGTCGGGTCGATCTCGCCACTGCGGATCCGCTCCAGCAACGGTCGCATGTACCGGTGCACGTGGCATTGCCCGGCCTTGATGGTCAGCGACCGGTTCATGATGGCGCCGATCGGGAACTTGTCCATCAACCCGCCGTACACCCCGACGATGGAGATCGTTCCGCCGTTACGGCAACTCAAGGCAGCTTCCCGAAGTGCGTGCGGCCGTTCGGTTTCCAGCCGCGCCGCCTGCTTGACCCGGTCGTAGGCGTCCACCAGGGTGGAGCCGTTGCGCGCTTCCAGGCCGACCGCGTCGATGCAGTGGTCGGGTCCGCGGCCGGCCGTGATGTCGCGCAACTCGTCGAGTACCGATGTCTCGGCGAAATTGAGGGTGCTGGCGCCCAGCTTCCGGGCCAGCTCGAGCCGGTACGGAACCTGGTCGATGGCAATGACTTTCGACGCTCCGAGCAGCAGCGCGCTGACCACCGCGAACAGGCCCACCGGCCCGGCGCCCCATACCGCCACCACGTCGGTGGACTTGATGTCGCACATCTCGGCGCCCATGTAGCCCGTGGGCAAGATGTCGGAAAGGAACAGCACCTGGTCGTCGGTCAGGTCGTCCTCGATCTTCAACGGTCCCACGTCGGCGAACGGCACCCGGGCGTATTCGGCCTGCCCGCCGGCGAATCCGCCCATCATGTGCGAGTAGCCGAACAGCCCGGCGGGAGAATGGCCCATCAGCTTTTCGACCATGCCGGCGTTGGGGTTGGAGTTCTCGCACAGCGAGTACAGGTCGCGGTCACAGGCCGAGCAGGATCCGCACGCGATCGGGAACGGCACCACCACGCGGTCACCCACGGCCAGGTTGTGCACGTTTTTGCCGACTTCGACGACCTCGCCCATGAATTCGTGGCCCAGCACGTCACCGTGCTTGACGGTGGGAATGTATCCGTCGTAGAGGTGCAGGTCGGAGCCACAGATCGCGGTCGAGGTGACTTTGACGATCGCGTCACGGTCGTTGAGGATCTTCGGATCCGGGACCGATTGCACCTCAACGCTGTTGCGGCCGGCCCAGACAGTTGCCTTCATCGTTCAGCCTCCTTGGCCTGCCGGTTGCGCGGATTGCTGATGCATCTGCCGGAAGGCGACTACACCGTCCGGCGAGCCGTCCGAACGCATCACCTGGCCGGTTTCCATGATCTGCTTGAAGCGGCGCAGGTCGTCGTTGACCTGCTGGTCGGGAGACTCCCCCAGCAGGGTCGCCGCCGCTTTCGCCACGGCCCCGCCCGGGATCTGATAACCGATGGTGACCCGGACTTCGGTGCCCTTGCCGGTGTTGTCCGGGGTGAACTCGACGCGTCCGCTGTTGGCAATTCCCGAGCCCGGCAACGACTGCCACGCGATCCGCCTGCCGGGCTCGTCCTCGACAATCTGCGCGTCCCAGCGAATAGGTTGTCCCACAGGGGCGTTGGCGGTCCAGCGCGACCGGCCGTTTCCGTCGACGACAACGGACTGCAGGTGATGCATGAAGCTGGGTAGCTTCTCCAGATCCCGCCAGTAGTTGTAGACGTCGTCCGGCGGCCGCTGAATGGTCACGGCCGCACGCAACGTTTCGTTCCGCTGCGCGCTGGCGTGCCGCGGTCCTGCGCCGCCGGTGGTGCGCAGCGCGGCGTAGAGGTCGAGTCCGCCGATAACCGTAAGTGCGGCAGCCGAAATGAGCCCACGCCGGCGTCGGCCCGGCCCGCGCTTCGCGACACCGACAGCGAGCGCGGCGACGTCCAGCACGTCACCGGCCACCCGGGTCCACACCAATTTCTCCGAACCGAGCAAAAGCGCTGCGCCGTGGGCGCATTCGCGCAGACCCAGGGCGCGAATGACGGTGCGGGAGCGTTGCGTCTCATCGACACCGGCCAGCGCGGCGACCCCGCCGGGCGCCACAATCTCCGAAAGACCCAGTCCCAGGCTGGCTACGCCGAGGCCTTTCACCAGAGTCATAGTTGTGTTTGCCTCGGACTCACTCATCGCAACAACCCCTCGTCCAGATCCGGTAGCGGATCCGACCCGCTATCGCAGCCATACCCCGGCAGTTAGCACCCAAACCTGCACGCACGCGGCTCAGGCGGAAGCCGCGCGCAACGCCTCGAGGAGCGGTTCGGCTGCTTGTTCGAGGAATTGCTGCTGAGTTTCGCCCCCGATCTGGATGAGCGCGATGTCACTGAAGCCGGCTTCCCAGTAGGGCTTGACGGCTTCGACAATGGCATCCAGGTCGGGACCACACGCAATGCTGTCGGCCACGTCTTCGGGTCGGACGAACTGCGTCGCGCCGGCGAAACCTGCCGGTGTCGGCAGGTCGGCGTTGACCGACCAGCCGCCGGCGAACCAGCGGAACTGATCGTGCGCACGCTCGACGGCGGTGTCGCGGTCGGGATCCCAGCAGATCGGTATCTGGCCGATCACCCGGCCCGCACCGGGCCACCCGCCGCTCTGGCGCGCCACGTGCCAGGCGTCGACCAGCTCGTTGTCGGGTTGCACCGCTACCAGGTGGTCGGCCAGCTTGCCGAGCTTCTCGACACCTCGCGCCCCGGTGAGCGCGACCGCGATGCCGGGCAGGACGTCGGGCACGTCCCACAGGCGCGCGGAGTCGACCTGGAAATAATCGCCACGCCAGTCGACGAGTTGCCCGCCGAACAACTCGCGGATGATCTTGATGGCTTCGCGCAGCATGTCCTGCCGGCGTTCGATGGTCGGCCAGCCTTTGCCGACCACGTGTTCGTTGAGGTTCTCGCCGCTACCGAGGCCGAGCGTGAAACGTCCGTCGGCCAGGATCTGCACGGTCGCGGCCTGCTGCGCCACGATGACCGGGTGATACCGCATCGTCGGGCACGTCACATAGGAGTAGAGGTCCACTCGCTCGGTGGCGTGCGCGACCGCGCCCAACACCGCCCACGCATTCGGGGCGTGCCCCTGCGTGGCCAGCCACGGGGAGAAGTGATCACTGCAGACTTCGAAGTCGAAGCCTCGCTGCTCGGCCGAAACCGCGTCGCGCACAAGGTCTTTGGGGCCACATTGCTCTGTCATCAAGGTATAGCCGAACCGTGCCATACCTTTCGGATACCCCTGGCCACTGAACGCAAACGACGGCGTCAGAACGGTGGGGGCTCGTCCTCGGGGCTGGGCGGTGCGGGGCTGCTGGAGCTGACGGGCTCGGCTCGCCGCGTCATCCGGGCTGCACGGTTGTGCCGACGTTCCGCCTTGACGCGCTGGGCACGGTCCTGAGCGCGGGTGCGGCGGCGCTTGGGCATCATCGCGCTGCGCTCGGCGCAGTAGTCGGCCGGTGGTGGGGTTTCGGGGGCGGGCATGCCGCCGACCGCGGCACACAGACTCGGAAACAGCAGCGCGCTGCCAGGGGTGGTGACGTAGGTGTCTCCGGCCGGGGAGGTCAGGATCAGGGTGCCGTCGGCCAGTTGCTTTTCAGTCCAGCCCCAGAACGTCTTCATCAAATGATGCGTACGGCAATAGCACTTGATATTCGCCGCGTGCGTGGGTCCGCCCGCCGCGTAGGGAACCGTGTGTTCCAAATCGCAGCGCGCCGCGGGCACATCGCAACCCGGCCAGCGGCACGTCAGGTCCCGGCAGCGGACGAAGTCAGCCAGGGCTTTGGACGGGGTGTAGTGGGGTTCGGGTGCGGCCCAGCCGGGGTTTGCCAGCGGCACCAACTTGGCCGAGCGGGCCAGCTCGGCAATCAGATCGGGAGTTATCAACCCGTTGGTTGCCACCTCGGAGCCGGGCGCACCGCCGTTGCCGTGCAGGCTGGCCTGTTCGGCGATCACGTGAATCACCACCGGCGACACCGGCGCACGGGCACCGGCCGTACAGTCCGGGCGTTCGCAGCGACAGCCCAGACGCTCTGCCCGGGCCGCCAGTGCTCCCAGCGCATCGGCACGGCGCTGAGCCGCGGTACGCGGGTCGTGTGGGCACACCGTGGCCGCCAGCGCCGTCAAACACCGGTCCAGGGCATGCCCATCAGGAGTCGACAGGGTGCCTTCGATGTGCGACAAGCCCTCGGAGTCGTCCCAGATCGTCACCTCCCGGCCCTGCCGGCGCTCCTTGCGTCGGCGCACCGCGTCGGCGTCCGCGCGCGCCACGATCCGATCCACCTGACCCGCCAGCCGCCCGCGACTCAGCGAAGGCCAGCGCGTCACGTTGACTGCGATCAACTCATCGACCCGGGCCAACACCTCCGGGTCTTCGATCAGATCGGTGCGGAACACGATCGTGCGGAACGTCGAGCCGTCGATGTCGCCAGCGCAGAACACCTCGCCAACCCTGGGCAGCCGCTCGCGCATCGCCCGAGCGACGTGCAACTGACTCATCGCCAGGCCATGACCGATCCGCAACGCGGCCGCCACCTCCGCCGCCACCGCGTCCATCGTGTCGACACACCACTGCTCGGTATCCGAACACCGCGACAACCGATGCGCGAACAACTCCCCGATCTTGACCAGTTGCGCGGCCGCCGCCCGGTTCTCGGCCACCGCGTCCGCCCGGATCCCGTCGATCAATCCGGTCGACACCGCGGTGGTGGAGGGGTGCCTGCCCTCCCAGTACTCGTCGTTCGCGGCTGTATCGAACATACTTTCGATTATGCCACGGGGCGGTGACAACCCGTCAGAGCCGCTCTTTGACCGCCGCTGACAGGCGGGATCCGTCGGCCTTCCCCTCGGCGATGCCGGTGGCGACCTTCATCACCAAGCCCATCTGCTTCATGGAGGGACGCTGCCCGATGTCCTCAGCCACCTGCGCGATCGCGGTGTCGACAACATCGGCCACCTCGGCATCGGTGAGCGGTGTCGGCAGATATTCGTCGATGATCCTGGCCTC
>NZ_JCALCN010000026.1:0-63427 GCF_059812345.1 Mycobacterium sp. NGS59 | reverse complement strand
CAGGGTACGCAGGGTACGCGAGGAAAGCTACTTGGCCTTCTCCAGGATCTCGACGAGCCGCCAGCGCTTGGTCGCCGACAGCGGACGCGTCTCCATCAGCGAGACCCGGTCACCGATCCCGGCGATGCTGTTCTCGTCGTGCGCCTTGACCTTCTTGGTGGTGCGAATGATCTTGCCGTACAACGGGTGCCGAACCCGGTCTTCCAGCTCGACGACAATGGTCTTCTGCATCTTGTCGCTCACCACGTAGCCGATGCGGGTCTTGCGACGCCCGCGCGGCTTCGGGGTGGCCGGAGTGTTCTTGGGGCCCTTCTCCTTCGGCGCGGCGTCCTTCGGAGCCGCCGCCTTGGTGGGAGCCGCCTTCTTCGGAGCCGCCTTCGCGGGAGTCTTAGCCTCTGCCATCACGATTCCTTCTCGTCGGATCCGTCAGGCCCGGAAGCCAGACCCAGTTCTCGTTCACGCAGCACCGTGTAGACCCGCGCGATTTCCTGACGCACCGTACAGAGCCGGCGGTTGTTGGTGAGCTGCCCGGTGGCCATCTGGAAGCGCAGGTTGAACAGCTCTTCCTTGGACTCCCGAACACGCTCGTTCAGTTCTTCGTCGGTGAGCTCACGCAGTTCACCAGGCGAAATTCCCACTGCCATCAGAACTGATCCTCTCGGGTGACGATGCGTGCCTTGATCGGCAACTTGTGGATCGCCCGGGTGAGCGCCGCGCGCGCGGTCTGCTCGTTGGGGTAACTCAGCTCGAACAGCACCCGGCCCGGCTTGACGTTGACCACCCACCACTCCGGCGAACCCTTACCGGAACCCATCCGGGTCTCGGCGGGCTTCTTGGTCAGCGGACGGTCGGGGAAGATGTTGATCCACACCTTGCCGCCACGCTTGATGTGCCGGTTGATGGCGATACGAGCGGACTCGATCTGCCGGTTGGTGACGTAGGCGTGCTCGAGCGCCTGGATGCCATAGTCGCCGAAGTTCACCGACGTGCCGCCGCTGGCGATGCCGCGCTGGCGGGGGTGGTGCTGCTTGCGGTGCTTGACCTTGCGGGGAATCAACATGATTCAGCTCTCCGTGCTCTGCGCCTCTACCGGCGCTGCGGCTTCTGCGGACGCCGTGTCGTCGCCGCCGGCGGCCCGGCCGGCGTCGGTGCCGGTGGCCGTGGTGCCCGACGCGCCACTGCGTCGCGGACGGGTGCCCGAGGGACGCTCGCGACGCGGACGGTCGGCACCGGCGGGGGCGGCAGCCGCGAGTTCACGCTTGCCGCCGACGATGTCGCCCTTGTAGATCCACACCTTCACGCCGATCCGGCCGAAGGTGGTCTTGGCCTCGTAGAGGCCGTAGTCGATGTCCGCGCGCAGCGTGTGCAGCGGCACCCGACCCTCGCGGTAGAACTCCGAGCGGCTCATCTCCGCGCCGCCGAGGCGGCCCGAGCACTGCACCCGGATGCCCTTGACGTTGGGCTGCCGCATGGCCGACTGGATCGCCTTACGCATCGCACGGCGGAACGCGACCCGGTTGCTCAGCTGCTCGGCAACGCCCTGGGCCACCAATTGTGCTTGCGACTCAGGGTTTTTCACCTCGAGGATGTTGAGCTGAACCTGCTTGCCGGTCAGCTTCTCCAGGTCGGCGCGGATGCGGTCGGCCTCGGTGCCGCGGCGGCCGATCACGATGCCCGGACGCGCGGTGTGGATGTCCACCCGGACCCGGTCGCGGGTCCGCTCGATCTCCACGTCGGCGATGCCGGCGCGCTCCAGGCCGGTCGACAGCAGCCGCCGGATCGCGACGTCTTCCTTGACGTATTCGGCGTACTGCTTGTCGGCGTACCAACGCGACTTCCAGTCGGTGGTGATACCCAGCCGGAAGCCGTGCGGATTGATCTTCTGGCCCACTAGTCTGAGCCTCCCTTCGCTTCGGCAGCCTCAGACGTTTTCGGTTCGGCCTTGGTAGCGGCCTTCTTTGCCGGTGCCTTGGTGTCCGCCTTCTTGGCGGGTGCCTTCTTGGCGGGTGCCTTCGCGGCGGCCTTGCTGCCCTCGGCGCGACGCGCGCGCGACGACTTCGACGACCGCTCGTCCTTGCTGGGACGGCTCTCCACGATCACCGTGATGTGACTGGTGCGCCGGCGGATCCGGAACGCGCGGCCCTGCGCGCGCGGGCGGATGCGCTTGGCCGTCGGGCCCTCGTCGGCGTACACCGTGGCGACCACCAGGGTGGCCGGATCCAGTCCATTGTTGTTCTGCGCGTTGGCCGCTGCGCTGGCGATCACCTTGGCGACCGGCTCGCTGGCGGCCTGCGGCGCCCAGCGCAGGATGTCGAGTGCGTCGGTCACCGACCGGCCGCGTACCAGGTCGATGACCCGGCGTGCCTTCCGCGGCGACACCCGCACGAACCGCGCTTTGGCGGTCGCCGAGGGATATTCAGTGGTGGTGGTACTCATCGCCGTTTGCTCTTCCGGTCGTCCTTGATGTGTCCCTTGAAGGTGCGGGTCGGGGCGAACTCACCGAGCTTGTGACCCACCATCGACTCGGTGACGAACACCGGGACGTGCTTGCGGCCGTCGTGCACCGCGAAAGTGTGCCCGATGAAGTCCGGGATGATGGTCGACCGGCGCGACCAGGTCTTGATGACCTGCTTGGTGTTCTTCTCGTTCTGCACGTCGACCTTCTTGAGCAGATGGTCGTCGACGAACGGACCCTTCTTGAGGCTGCGTGGCATGGTTGGTTACTCCTACCGGCCGTGCTTCTTGCCGGTGCGCCGGCGTCGGACAATGAGCTTGTTGCTGGCTTTGTTCGGGTTGCGGGTGCGGCCTTCGGGCTTGCCCCACGGGCTCACCGGGTGACGGCCACCGGAGGTCTTACCCTCACCACCACCGTGCGGGTGGTCGACCGGGTTCATCACGACACCACGGACCGACGGACGCTTGCCCTTCCAGCGCATCCGGCCGGCCTTGCCCCAGTTGATGTTCGCCTGCTCGGCGTTGCCGACCTCGCCGACCGTGGCGCGGCAGCGCACGTCGACGCGGCGGATCTCACCGCTGGGCATACGCAGCGAGGCGTAGGTCGCTTCCTTGCCGAGCAACTGGATGCTCGACCCGGCCGAGCGCGCCAGCTTGGCGCCACCACCGGGACGCAGCTCCACCGCGTGCACCAGGGTGCCGGCTGGGATGTTACGCAGCGGCAGGTTGTTGCCGGGCTTGATGTCGGCGTTGGCGCCCGACTCGACGACGTCGCCCTGCGAAAGCCCGTTCGGCGCAATGATGTAGCGCTTCTCGCCGTCCAGGTAGTGCAGCAGTGCGATGCGGGCGGTGCGGTTCGGGTCGTACTCGATGTGCGCGACCTTGGCGTTGACCCCGTCCTTGTCGTTACGGCGGAAGTCGATCACCCGGTAGGCACGCTTGTGGCCGCCACCCTTGTGGCGGGTGGTGATGCGGCCGTGCGCGTTACGTCCGCCGCGACCGTGCAGCGGACGAACCAGCGACTTCTCCGGCGTCGTCCGGGTGATCTCGGAGAAGTCCGACACGCTCGCGCCGCGGCGGCCCGGGGTCGTCGGCTTGTACTTGCGAATTGCCATGTCTAATCAGCTCTTTCTGCGCCCGGGCTACGCCGGTGCTCCGAACAAGTCGATCGGCTTGCTGCCCGGTGCCAGGGTCACGATCGCGCGCTTGGTGCTCTTGCGCTTGCCGTAGCCGGTCCGGGTGCGCTTGCGCTTGCCCTGCCGATTCGCGGTGTTCACCGATGCGACCTTGACGGCGAAGATCTTCTCGACAGCGATCTTGATCTGCGTCTTGTTCGAATCGGGGTGCACCACGAAGGTGTACACGTTGTCGTCGAGCAGCCCGTAGGACTTCTCGGAGATGACCGGCGCCAAAATGATGTCGCGGGGGTCAGCGATGGTCGCCATCTACGCCGATACCTCCTCGGTGCTGGCGGTGCCCTGGTGGGCGTTGATGTAGGCGTTGAGGGCCTCGACGCTGAACACCACGTCGTCGGCCCGCAACACGTCGTAGGTGTTGAGCTGGTCGGGCGGCAGGATGTGCACGCCCGGCAGGTTGCGCACGCTCTTCACGCCGGCTTCGTCGCTGCGGCCGACGACCACCAGCACCTGCTTGCGGTCGGTCAGCGTGGCCAGAAAAGCCTTGGCGCTCTTCGTCGAAGGCGTTTGCCCGCTGACGATTTCGGTCACCGCGTGGATGCGCCCGTTGCGCGCCCGGTCCGACAGCGCCCCGCGCAGCGCGGCGGCGATCATCTTCTTGGGCGTGCGCTGGCTGTAGTCGCGCGGCTGCGGACCGTGCACGGTGCCACCGCCGGTGAACTGCGGGGCACGCGTCGAACCCTGCCGGGCGCGACCGGTTCCCTTCTGGCGGTACGGCTTACGGCCACCGCCGCTGACGTCGCCGCGGGTCTTCGTCGCGTGCGTGCCCTGGCGGGCCGCCGCACGCTGGGCGGTGACGACCTGGTGCATCAGCGCGATGTTGGCCGGTGCGTCGAACAGCTCGGCCGGCAGCTCGATGGAGCCGTCGGTCTTGCCGTCCGGCGTCTTGACGTCGATTTTCAGCCCGCTGGCGCCCTTCTGGGTACTTACCGTCTTGGCGGCCATTACTTCTCACCTCGCTTGATCGCGGTGCGGACCACGACGAGTCCGCCGGTGCGGCCGGGAACCGCGCCCTTGATCAACAGCACGCCGTTCTCGGCGTCGACCTTGTGCACCACCAGGTTCTGCACGGTGACCCGGTCGTTGCCCATCCGGCCGGCCATCCGGGTGCCCTTGAAAACCCTTGCCGGGGTGGCACATCCGCCGATCGAGCCCGGGCGACGGTGCACCGCCTGGGCACCGTGGCTGGCGCCCTGGCCGCGGAAGCCGTGCCGCTTCATGGTGCCGGCGAACCCCTTGCCCTTGGAGGTACCGGTCACGTCGACGTAGGCGCCGTCGGCGAAGATCTCCGCCGTCAGCTCCTGGCCGACCTGGTACTCAGCCGCGGCCTGCGGGTCGTCCAGGCGCAGTTCGGCCAGGTGCCGGCGCGGGTTGACACCCGCCGCCGCGTACTGACCGGTCACCGGCTTGTTGACCTTGCGCGGGCTGATCTCGCCGTAAGCCAGCTGCACCGCGCTGTAGCCGTCCTGCTCGGGAGTACGGATGCGGGTCACCACATTCGGCCCGGCCTTGACGACCGTGACGGGCACGACTCTGTTGTTCTCGTCGAATACCTGCGTCATGCCCAGCTTGGTACCCAGAATGCCTTTTCTCGCCATTTGACTGGATCTCCTACTGGATGTTGACGTCGACACTGGCCGGCAGGTCGATGCGCATCAGCGCGTCGACGGTCTTCGGCGTCGGGTCGAGGATGTCGATCAACCGCTTGTGAGTACGCATCTCGAAGTGCTCCCGCGAGTCCTTGTACTTGTGCGGAGAGCGGATGACGCAGTACACGTTCTTCTCGGTCGGCAGCGGCACCGGGCCTACGACGCTGGCACCGGTGCGTACGACGGTCTCGACGATCTTGCGCGCCGACGCGTCAATAGCCTCATGGTCGTAGGCCTTAAGCCTGATGCGGATCTTCTGTCCCGCCACGCTTCTCCCTACCTCTTCTTCACACTCGAGTCCGTCACCGGACCTGATGCCCTCCGGCGCGCAAGTGCCTGCCCGTTCACGGGCCGGCCTAGCGTTGCGCCGGATACTGCGCCGCTGTTTACCTGTCGTGGTCCACCCGCTCCCCGCGCTCGGGTGTGTCACCCGCACGCAGCCTCGTAGGCGACCGAAATAGTCGCGCTCCAAGGATGGGACCGGACGCGCCCCTGGTGGGCGCTGGTCGTATGCCCGGCCAGGCGCAAACCTGGCGCTGGGCAACCTGAACAGTATGCCTGAAGATCAGCGCTCGGCCAAATCCCGGTCCGTCCGCCCGAACGAGGCCCCACACACCGGGTCAGAACCGACCCTAGCTGGGCTTATCCGAGCCTACGCGCGTGTCCCCGCCCTCGCCGCGAGCAGACGCAGAATCGCCCAAATTGGGCCGCGATAGGGCGATTCTGCGTCTGCTCGCGCCAGAAGCGCCATGCGCCTGGGCGCGCTGCACGTGCAGGAAGCCGTCGACGGCCGCCTGCACCGTCTCGCGGTAGTCGAAGTCGGGCAGCGTGGACAGCCGACCCAGTGCCAGCGGTCCGATCAGCAGCGCAATCGCCCGGGACCGGTCCACCTCGCCCAGCTCGGCCGCCGCCTCGGGACTGTCGAAGATCACGTCGAACGGCGCCGCGTACTGCTGCGCGATGCGCTCGCGCAGCGTGCTCATCGCGCTCTCGGCGGCCTGACCCCGACGCGGTTCTGGCAACTCCTGCAGATCGGACCCCAAAGCCAGCCACGCGGTGGCCGTCAGCGCGGCGGGAGCTTCGGCGATCACCTCGGCCTGCGCCAGCAACAGGGCTATCAGCCGGTCCCGCAGCGAACCTTCCGCCGGCGGCATCGGCGCCGCCGGGATCAGGCTGCTGAAAGTCGCTGCCAGCAAATCATTTCCGCTCGGAAAGTGCCGATACAGGGTGGCCCGCGCCACGTTTGCCGCGCGGGTGACCGCATCGATCGTCACCGCGCTGGGACCCCCGGACCGCAACAGCGCGGCAGCGGCCTCCAGCAACCGGGCCCTGGACCGCGCCGGGCGGGGATCTGTGTCACTCCCCCCGTCGATAGTGATGCACCTCCCTGTTTCGGCTCGGGCCTCACCGTCTATGCACGAGACCGTTAGTCTCGGACACTACCTCGCCCCCGAAAGGAGGCGCAGCACCATGGTCGAAACACTGGTACGACCTGATGAGACCCTGCTCCCACCCGATCAGCGTACTGAGACCCCAGACGTCGGCAGCAGTTCCCGCGCCCGGACGTGGACACTGGTCGTGGCCTGCGTCGCAGTGTCACTGGTGGTCGCGTCGATGACCGCGCTGAATACTGCGTTGGGCGATCTGGCGGTGGCCACCTCCGCTTCCCAGACCCAGCTCACCTGGATAGTCGACGGCTACACCCTGGCGTTGGCCTGTCTGCTCCTGCCCGCGGGCGCCATCGGCGACCGCTACGGCAGGCGCGGCGCGCTGCTGACCGGGTTGACGATCTTTTCCCTGGCGTCGATTGCGCCGGCGCTGCTGCATTCCCCGAGCCAGATCATCACCGGCCGCGCGCTCGCCGGCGTCGGGGCCGCATTGGTGATGCCGGCGACGTTGTCATTGCTGACCGTGGCCTATCCGAAGGAGCAGCGCATCAAGGCCGTCGGTATCTGGGCGGGCACCGCGGGCTCCGGCGGCGTACTGGGCATGCTCGGCTCTGGTGTGATCCTGCGGTTCTGGGACTGGCATGCGATCTTCTGGGCACTGGGAGCCTCCGGCGCGGTCATCTTCGCGATGGCCTGCACGGTCGCACCGTCACGCGACCGCGCTGCCCCCCGGGTGGACTGGCTCGGCGCCGGCCTGATCGGCTCGGCGATGGCGATCTCGGTGTTCGCCATTCTGGAAGCGCCCACCCGGGGCTGGAGCGACTCGATGGTGTGGGGCGGTCTGGTCGCCGGCGCTGTCGTGATCGGGATCTTCGGATTCGTCGAATACCGGAAACGCCAGCCGCTCTTGGACGTTCGACTGTTCGGCAATCCCGCCTTCACCACCGGCGTCGCGGCGATCATCGTCCTGTTCGGCGCCACCTTCGGCTTCTTCTATCTGGCCATGCAGTACGTGCAGCAGATCATGGGCTACTCGCCGCTGATGACGGCAATTGCGCTCGGCCCGTTCATGATCCCGTTGGGGATCCTGTCGGCCACCTCCTTCTGGTATGTGCCTCGGCTGGGCCTGCGCGTGGTGCTGTTCTCCGGCACGCTGTTGATGGCTGTCGGCTTCGCATGCATGCACGGCATCGGGTTGCACTCGACCTATCTCGAGTTCGCTTGGCCGACATTGATTCTCGCGTCAGGCATCGGCTTGTGCACGGCGCCGACGACTTCGGCGATCATGGCCGCGGTACCGGATGCGAAGCAGGGAGTTGCCTCGGCCGTGAACGACAGCGCGCGTGAGATGGGCGGTGCGCTGGGAATCGCGGTCGCCGGCTCGATTCTGGCCGGTCGCTACACGCACGAGCTGGGCACGGCACTGTCCGACTTCCCTGCGTCCGTCCGTGGCCCGGCCGCCGACTCGCTGGCCAAAGCCATGGAGATCGCCGACCGCATGGGACCACCGGGGGACCGGCTGGCCGTCCTGAGCAAGACGGCGTTCCTGACCTCGATGCACGCCTCCACGACCGTGCTGGCCGTCATCGTGGGGATCTTCGCGGTCCTGATCGGTCTCTGGGCGCCCGGGCGGGACGGTCGTCAGCTGCGCCCGATCCGGCGGATGCTCGCCGGGCGGCGCTGACGCATTTCGGCAAAACGCCACGGCGGACCTTCCCACCCCGTTACCATCGATCGGGGGCATGGTTCGTAACCGGGCACGCGGACTCTATCTAGGCAAGCTGGGGGAAGCGGAATGTCGTATGTGATCGCTGCGCCGGAGTACGTTGCCGCGGCGGCAACGGATTTGGCGAATATCGGTGCAGCGATCAGCGATGCCGGCACGACGGCGTTGGCCCCGACAACAGGGGTGTTGATCCCCGCGGGCGCGGATGCCGTGTCGGCGGAGATCGCGACGCTGTTCGGGGCCCACGCCGAGGCTTTCCAGGCACTCAGCGCGCAAGCGAGCCAGTTTCACAACCAGTTCGTGCAGCTGATGAGTCTCGGCGGGCAGCAGTATGGCCTCAGCGAGGCCGCGAACAACTCGAGCATTCAGGCCGAAGCCGCGGTGCCCCAACCGACAATGGGACACTCGGTGCTCAGCCAGGGCGCCGCTGTGGCGCCTGCCGCCGCGCAGACGGTGGCACTCACTTCAGGACCGTTGGGGCCGGGGGGCTCTGCGACAGCATCGGCGGCTACGCCGGTGGTTTCGCCGGGGTCGGCAGTAGCGGCGGGATCGGTGGGGTCGGTGAAACGTCAACCGATCCCGCCGCTACCGACTGGCCCCGAAGAGGTTGTGGAGGTGGGCGGTTCGACGGCCGCGTTGTCTGCATTGCCGGCCCCGCTGGCCGCCCGCGCGACGCCGACGACGGCGTTGTCGCCGGGCCCGCGATGGGATGCTTCCGAACAGTCGGCGTCCGCCTGATCTCAGGCAACGAATTCGGCCGCACGGTGCGCCAGCATCACTATCGTCGCGTGCGGACCGCGGCTGGGTACCACCGGCAGCACCGAACCGTCGATCACCCAGAGGTTGTCCAAACCTGTTACCCGACAGCGGTTGTCGACGACCGCGTGCGGGTCACCATCGGCCCCCATCGGTGCGCTGCCGCACAGGTGCTGCGATGTCGACCACACATCAGGACCGATATGCGTTGCCGCGCCGAACAATTCGCGAGCCAGCTCGCTGCCGGCACGCAACGCCGAAACGTCGGCCGGCTCGCTGTCGTAGCGATGCCGGATGCGCGGCGGCACGTCGGGATCCGGCGACACCAGCGTGACACGTCCACGCGCCCGGGGACGCATGAGCGCCACACCGATGTGCGGCCAGTCGCGGTGCCCGGCGGTGCCGTCTCCGGTCATCGCCACGAAACCACCTGTGTAAGGACGGATCTCGATGCCGTCGGCAGTGCTCAACACCACCTCCAGGACCGGACGATCCACTGCCACATCCCAACTGGTCGGCATCACCCATTCCGGGTGGTCACTGCAGCGCATCCCGACCGGCAGCTTCGCGCGCACACCCACGCCGGCAGCGCGCAGCACCGCCTCCTCCCCTATGCCCGAGAGCATCAGCAGTTGCGCTGACCGAATCGCGCCTGCGCACAACACGATTCGATCCGCGCTGAACGCGATGGGGCCATCGGGCCCGACGGCGTCGACCCCCACCGCCGTCGCCCCGGAGAAACGCACACCGACCGCACGCGTGTGCGCCTGTAGCGTCAGGTTGGGACGTCCCAGCGCGGGTATCAGAAACGCGGCTCCCGAACCGGTCCGGACGCCGTCGACGATGTTCAGGGGTACCGCGCCCACGCCCGACGGCAGCCGCGGCCCGACGTCGTTGAGATCCGGAAGCCAGGAGTACCCGGCGCGACGGGTCTCGGTGACGAAGGTTTCGCTGGCGCCGGTCATTTCGGAGGTCCGTTGTACCGGGATGGGTCCGCTGCCGCCGTGCGCGGGCGTGTCGAAGTCGAGGTCGGTCTCGATGGCCCGAAAGTGCGCGAGCACGTCGGACCACGCCCAACCGGGAATGCCGAGTTCGTCGAAATCGCCGGGCAGCGCGCGGCAGAAGTAGCCGCCGTTGACCGCCCCGGAGCCGCCCACCGTCGTCCCCCGCACGATCGGGATCTGGCGCACCGGGTGATCGGTCAGGGTGGTCAGATAGCGCTCGGCCAGCGGGCTGTGCACGCCGATCGGCAATTGCAGACCGTTGCGGGTCCGGGACGCCGCGTCGGCGTCGTCGAGTCCGGGGCCGGCCTCCAGCACCCGCACCGAACAGCCGGAATCAGCGGAAAGACGTTCGGCGACAACAGAACCGGCACTTCCGGCGCCCACGATCAACACGTCGCTGTGCCGAGCGGCTGCGGTCAAGGTGGCGGTTACGTCCGAATCTGCGGCTTGAGCGCGCCCAGGTTGCGTTCGCGCACCACCCCGCACCACAGGCCGATCCCGTAAGCCAGATCGTCGACACGCTTGAGCAACAGGAACGTCAGCAACCCGATCGGTTCGGCGTCGTCCTCGACGGCGTCGCGGCGGCGAAGCCAGTCCGCCACACCATCCAATATCGCCGCCACCACCACCACCCGTCTGCAGTGCCGCGACAGGATCGCCGCAACCAGCGCGACCGGCCAATAGTGCCGGCACAGCGCGGATGCCAACTGCAGGGCGGCCGACCACAGGCCCCGGGTGGCGACCACGATCACGTCCCAAAATGTCGTCTCGGCGCTGCGCATGGCCCGGGCGATCCGCCGGCCGGTCAACACCGCGATCACCACCGAGGCCAGTCGCGCGATGCCGGTACCGAGTGACATCAGGATCCAGGCCATCAACGCCCAACCGGAAATCACCACCGGCGCGGTCTTGTCGGGGTGCCGCACCGACAGCGGAGCCGCCGAACCGCCGTAGAAGGCCTTGCGCGCGATCCAGTCCCGCAGTTCGGTCCGGTGGTCATGGGCGACCTGGGCGATCGGCTCGTACCGCAGCCGGGCACCGGCTTCCACCAGCCGCCAGCACAGGTCGACGTCTTCACCCGAGTGCATCGTCTCGTCGAAACCGCCGACCTCCCGGATTGCCGACGTGCGGCACACGATCGCGGCGCTGGGAACATAGGAGACCGTGCTGTGCGGCAATACCGGCGCCTCCCGCAGACCGAGGTCCAGCGACGAATGCACCGCCTCGTACCTGGCTATCACGTTCTCGGTCTGCGCCAGCCCGACAATGCGGGGAGCGACCAGTGCGACGGTGGGATCGCAGAAGTGGCCCAGCAAAGCTTCCAGCCATCCGCGCCTGGGCGCCACGTCGGAATCCAGGAACGCGACGAAGTCGGTGCCGCAGGCGGCCAGGCCGGTGTTGCGGGCGGCCGCCGGACCCTTGCTGCGAACGTGATGCAGCACTTCGATGTCGCAGTGGGAGCCGGCGAAATCCTCCACCTCGACCGGACGCGACGAACCGTCGTCGACGACGATGACGCGCAGCCCACGTAGCGAGGTCACCAGTCGGCGCACCCCGATCACGTTGTCGCGCACCGGTATAACGATAGTGACGTCACGATGCGACGGTCCCGATGCCGGGCGCGGATGCGCCACCGTGGCGTCGAGCAGGGTACGGGCCAACTGGGCGCTGACTTCGTCGCTGACCTTGAGGCGTCCGTCGGACAGCATGCTCTGGGCGGCCGGCGCCAATCGCAGCAACCGGGTCGGCGACCCGCCGAGCAGGGCTCTGCCGTCGCCGAGCACCCGCACGCGGCGATCGACCTGCACGGCAAACCCGTCCGGCAGCCTGGTCGCGGTCACGTCAACATCCCGTCGGGCCCGGGCATCCACCGGACGAGGCGACGCTCGGCGTCGTCGACCATCTCGGCGAAGATCCTTTTTCCCTCGACGGCGGTCGCAGTGGTCGGGTCCCCCAGCACGCCGATCCGGCTCACCGCCGCAACCCCACCCCGCCGCATCGACGGCAGCAACTCGCCCAGCGGCGCCTCGTTGCCGGTCACCACCCGGTCGGTGCGGACCTCGTCCGGTGAGATGTGCAGCAACACCGATGTTTCGGTGTGCCCGGCGTGCGCGTCGCCGCCGGTCGTCACACAGGGGCACCAGCCGGCGTCGCGGCCCTCGGATCGCAGCACCCGCAGCGCGCGGCGCAGTGCATCGACGTTACCGCCGTGGCCGTTGACGAACACCAGTCGATGCGCCCAGCAGGTGGCCGACCGGCCGTACTCCACCAGCAGCATCGTCAGGGCTTCGATGCCGATCGAGATGGTGCCGGGGAAACTCTGGTGCTCGCCGCTGGCGCCGTAGGCGATCGGGGGGGCCACCAGCCAGTCGAGACGCTCCGCGGCAGCACGCGCGACAGCCGCCGCGATGCGGGTGTCGGTGTCCAGCGGAAGGTGCGGGCCGTGCTGTTCGGTGGATCCCAACGGGATCAAAATTGACGGCGGGGTGGATATTGAGAGTTGCTGCGACGTTGCACTCCCCAGTTCGCCGAGCATTGGCACTCGCCGATGGTAGGACGAATTAACCTGGCGTGCACCAATTGTTGCCCTATCTACCGAATTTTTTTTCCGCCATCTCGACCGACGGACAAAATCCGTGCTCGTAAGCCACGACTGCCACGTCCGTATCAGCTTTGTGGGTAGCGACATTTAAAGCTCTTCCGGGACAACCAACTCTGTGGTACAGGGAGCGTTACCCGAAATCGCCGTTGCCCTAACGCGCGCCCAACTCCCGGGTGAACCCGTCGGGAATCAGAATGTCGTCCGCGGTGAGGTCGTGGATCGACGAATGCCCGAGACCCATCAGCGCGGAGTCGATGCCACCGTGCAGGATGTCCAGCACGTTTTCCACACCTGCTTGGCCGGCCGCGGCCAGACCCCACAGGTAGGCACGCCCGATCATCACCGCCCGCGCCCCCAGCGCCACGGCTTTGACGACGTCGCTACCCCGCCGGATACCTCCGTCTAGCAGCACTTCGACCTGGTCGCCGACGGCGGCCGCCACGGCCGGCAGGGCCCGGATGGACGCCGGTGTGCCGTCCAGGTTGTTGCCGCCGTGATTGGACACCGAGATCGCCGAAACACCTGCGTCGACAGCCCTTTTGGCGTCGTCGACGCGCATCACGCCCTTGAGCATGAACGGTCCGCCCCACAGTTCACGCAGCCAGGCGATGTCTTCCCAGGTCGGCGGGGGGGTGCCCATCCACTCGCCGTAGGCGTTGAAGAACGGCGGGCCCGGCTCGCCGCGTCGGCCCTGGTTGGGCACCCGTAGATCCGGCGGCCGCAGTGTCTTGCCGAACTTCCACAGCCAGCGCGGCTTGGTGATCGCCTCCGGCGACATGCGCAGCATGGTCTTGAGGTTCATTTCTTCGGGGATCTTGGGGCTGCCCCAATCCCGTCCGTGCGAGAACGTCCAGTCGGTGGTGACGATCAGGCCGACGGCACCGGCTTGCCGTGCCCGCTCGGCCCGCTCGGCGATCGCGTCGCGCCCGCCGAGCCAATAGATCTGGAAGAAAATCTTCGGGTTGGCGGCGATAACCTCTTCGATGGGCTTGCTGGCGAACGACGACAGCCCCATCGCGGTGCCACGCGCGGCCGCGGCCCGTGCCACGGCCACCTCCCCGTCCGGGTCGACGGCCTGGACACCGGTGGGCGAAATCAGCACCGGCAGGGAAATGTCCTGTCCCATAACAGTCGTCGACAGATCGCGCTTTTCGCTGGCGCCGACCACGTGGGGCGCAAAACCGAGTTCGCTGAACGCCGCGACATTGTCGGCAACCGTCACGCCTTTTTCACTGGCCGAAATCAGAGACGAATAGACCGATTTCGGCAGTCTGCGCTTAGCGCGTTGTTGGGCAATAGCGACAGTTTCAAACCATTGGTCTGCCATAGCTATACGGGACTTTCGTTACAGAATCTGCTCGGCGGCCGCATCGAGAGAGTGAGCGGCACCGGAGTGCCGATCCGTTTGCCGCGCGAATGGTCGACGCGGGGCCGCGGCGTCTCGCGCTCGGTGGCCAGGGCCGGCGCACCGTAACCCTGGACGCATTCGGGATCCGGGCCGTCCAACGGCAGGCCGGTGAAGAACTTGGCCGCCATGCAGCCGCCTCGGCAGCTGTCATAGTGGCCACAACTGCCGCAGGCTCCCGCCGACTGGGGCTCGCGTAGCTCGCGGAACAGGGGCGCGTTCTGCCACACGTTCTGGAAACCATCGTCGCTCAACACGTTCCCGGCCAAGAACCGGTCGTGGATGGCGAACGGGCACGCGTAGACGTCGCCCACCGGGTCGATCAGGCAGACCACTCGGCCGGCGCCGCACATGTTGAGCCCGGCCAGTGCCCCGGACTGGCCGAGCGGCGCCAGGTGGAAGAACGAGTCACCGGTGAGCACCCGCTCGCCGTGGGCGACCAGCCAGTCGTACAGCTGGACCTGCTGGGCGGCGGTGGGGTGCAGCTCCTCCCAGACGTCGGCGCCGCGCCCGGACGGCCGGAGACGGGTGATGCGCAGCGTCGCGCCGTAACGGCTTGCCAGCGCGGCGAATTCGTCGAGCTGGTCGACATTGTGCCGGGTGACCACCACCGAGATCTTGGCGTCCCGGAAGCCCGCGTCGGCGAGGTTCTGCAGCGCACGAACCGCCATGTCGAAGGAGCCGGGACCGCGGACGGCGTCGTTGACCTCGGCGGTCGCGCCGTCCAGCGAGATCTGGACGTCGACGTAGTCGCTGGCTGCCAGTCGCGCGGCGACCTCGGGTGTGATGCGCACGCCGTTGGTGGAGAACTTCACCCCGACGTGGTGTGCGGTGGCGTAGTCCACCAGCTCCCAAAAGTCCGCGCGCACAGTGGGTTCCCCGCCGCCGATGTTCACGTAGAACACCTGCATGCGTTCGAGCTCGTCGATGATGTCCTTGCACTGGCGGGTGGACAACTCCCGGGGGTCACGCTTGCCCGACGACGACAGGCAGTGCACACACGCCAGGTTGCAGGCGTAGGTCAACTCCCAGGTCAGACAGATCGGCGCATCCAGTCCGCGTTCGAACTGCTCGATGAGCCTGGGCACCTTCGCGGGCGCGGTCATTGGTCCTCCTGCGGCAGCAGCATCTTCGAATCGGCCAGCACACACAACGCGTGCAGATACGGCCCTTGGTCGGCGGCGTCGACGCCGGCAGCGTGCAGCGCCGAGCGGACGTCGGAATGGTCGGCCAGCGACTGCACCACGGTGAGGATGGTGCGGTTCTTCAGGAACGACAGCTTGCGGGTGCCGAAGTGATACAACAGCGCCCCAAAGGGTTCCGGCCGAACCGCCACCTGCGGATGCAGACGCCAGCCGCGGTCGGGGTCGAACACGCCTACGTCAAGCTGCCCGGCCTGCGCGGGCGCCGGCACGGTCAGTAGACCCCGCACATGCCGTCGATGGAGACCTCTTCGACGAGGGTCTCGGTGACGAGCTCGGTCTCGGTCTGGTTCTCGTTGTCCATGCGGGTGGCCTTTCGTGAGGGGGTCTCGACAATGCCGAGTGGTTCTGGTCACAATATGGCATCGAGTGCCGTAATGGAAGGGCGGATGTGATGCTGCACGAGTCGCGCGTCGGCCGGCGTCGCTCGACGACCCCGCTGCACATCGCCGACGTCGCCATCGACCTGTTCGCCGCCCGCGGCTTCGCCGACGTCAGCGTGGACGACGTCGCGCAGGCCGCCGGCATCTCGCGGCGCACGCTGTTCCGCTACTACGCGTCCAAGAATGCGATCCCGTGGGGTGAATTCGACAACTATCTCGGCCAGCTACGCGAACTGCTCGACAACGTCGACCCGCAGGTACCGCTGCGCGAGGCGTTGCGCGCGGCCCTGCTGGACTTCAACACCTTCGACGAGTGCGAAACCGCACGCCACCGGCAGCGCATGCGGGTGATCCTGGAAACCGCTGAGCTGCAAGCGTATTCGATGACGATGTATGCGGGCTGGCGAGACGTGATAGCCGGGTTCGTGGCGCGCCGGACGGCAACCAAGACCACCGACCTGCTGCCGCAGACCGTGGCCTGGACGATGCTGGGGGTGGCGTTGAGCGCCTACCAGTGCTGGCTGAGCGACGAGTCGGTCCCGTTGCCGGACGCGCTCGGCAACGCCTTCGACGTCGTGGACGCCGGGCTGGACGGGCTCGGGTGAGCACGGCGCACCCGCGCGTACGGCGCGCGCGTTAGTGGCGCGAGCAGACGCAAAAGCCCCTCATTTCGGCACGAAATGGGGGCTTTTGCGTCTGCTCGCCAACTTTTCCGCAGCCTGGGCGTCGGATTTCGCGGCGCCGACGCGACGATAAGGGTGTGAGCGCCCAATCGGACCGCTATGGCGATGCAGCCCGCGCGCTGTTGGCGTTGTACGACACGGCACTACCCGTGGTGTACGGGTACTTCGTCCGCCGCTGCCGCGATCGTGGGACGGCCGAGGATCTGACCTCCGAAACGTTCTTGGCCGCTCTGCAGACCGCGCGGAAGGACGACCGTGCCCCGGTCGGGGTTCCGTGGTTGCTCGGTGTGGCGCGACACAAGCTGGCCGATCACTATCGGCGCAAGCAGGATCCCGAACCGGTCGCCGACCCGCCCGCTGAGTCTCTCGACGAGTGGGACGCCGAGCTGGACCGGTTGGTCGCCGAAAGCGTGCTGACCCGGTTGAGCGACTCACATCGCACGGTGCTGGTGCTGCGCTACATGGACGACTGCACCGTCGGGCAATGCGCCGAATTGATCGGGCGCACTGTGCATGCCACCGAGGCGCTGCTGGTCCGCGCGAAAAGGGCGTTCAGACAACAATATCCGGAAGGGGGCACGTCATGAGTCGACCCGACCCGCTGCACGTGCTGCACACCGAAGACCTTCCGGTGCAACCCGATCCGGCATTCGCGGCCCGACTGCGCCGCCGGTTGGAGTCCGCTTTGGCACTACCCGTAGAGAGGATCGACATGAGCACTACTGAACTGGACGTGACGGTGGTCCCGCGCCCGGCGGCGCTGCCCTACCTGTGCGTCGCGGACGCGCGGGCCGCGATCTCCTGGTACACCGATGCGCTCGGCGGCGTGCTGGTGGGCGAACCAATCGTGATGCCGGACGGGCGAATTGGGCACGCGGAGATCGCTCTGGCCGGTGGGGTGCTCTACCTGGCCGACGAGTATCCCGAATTGGGTTTGAAAGCTCCTGCGCCGGGCGCGGTTTCGGTGAGCCTGATGCTGGCGGTCGAGGACACCGACACGGCGCTGCAGCGCGCACGCGAGCACGGCGCCGACGTCGTGCGCGAAATCGAGGAGAGCCACGGATCACGCAACGCCACCATCGTCGACCCGTTCGGCCACCGGTGGATGCTCACCGGCCCGGTTGGCGCACCCATCCGGCACGGCGACGTCGGCTACATCGCCGTGCGGGTGCCCGACGCCGACCGCGCGGCCGCGTTCTACGGTCACGTGCTGGGCTGGACCTACGATCGCGACTCTCATCAGGTGACCAACACGGATCTGCCGACCGGCATCGTCAGTCACGACGGTCCCCCGACCTTGTTCTGCTGCTACGCGGTCACCGACCTGGCGGCCGTCCGCGCGGCGATCACCGAAGCCGGCGGCAGGACCGGCGACGCACGTCAGACCGCGCACGGCACCGTCCTGGACGCGATCGACTCCCAAGGCGCACCCTTCGCGGTCTTCGAAGCAGCACCGGGACGTAAACGACCGCAGCTCAACGGATCTGGGCCGGGCGAGGTGTCCTACCTCACCTACGAGGCAACAGACTCCGAGGCGTTCCGCGACTTCTACGGCCGGGTGCTGGGGTGGACGTTCGAGCCGGGCCGCGTCGCCGACGGCTGGGCGGTACAGAACGCGCACCCGATGTCGGGCGCCGCCGGCGGTAGTGCAAGCCCGAGCATCGTGCCGATGTGGACCGTCGCCGACATCGACGCGGCGGTACAGCGGGTCCGCGAAGCCGGCGGCACGGTGCTGGCCGAACCGTCGCGGCAGCCCTACGGACTGTCCGCCGAATGCGCCGACGACCAGGGATCGCGGTTCTACCTGGGTCAGTTCTGATGGCGCGAGCAGACGCGAAAGCCCTTCATTTCCCGCGGGAAATGGGGCTTTTGCGTCTGCTCGCCAGCTAACCGAGCATCTCCCCGATCGGCGTCGCGTTGGCGATCTTGGCGCGCACTTTCATGACCTTGCCGGGCAGTCCGCCGCCCACGACGCCGACGAACACACCGTCACGCTCGTAGTACGCCAGGAACTTGCGCCCGTCGTCCTCGACGATGTGCACAGTGTCGGTGGCTTCCGGCTCGCCCAGGCACTGGATCTTGACGTCGTACTGGTCGCTCCAGAAGTACGGGACGACGACGACCGTCGGCACCTCCCGCCCCAGCAGGGCGGGCACCACGACGCGGGCCTGGTCGGCGACGTTGCTCCAATGTTCAACGCGCGCTTGATGTCCCGTGGCATCCTTCCAAGACGCCACATCACCCAGCGCCCAGACATGCGGTGCGCTGGTGCGGCCGGTCTCGTCGCAGATCACGCCGTTGTCGATCTCGACGCCGCTGCCGTCGAGCCAATCGGTCGCCGGGTGCGACCCGATGCCGACCACCACCAGGTCCGCGGACACCTCCGTGCCGTCGGTGAGCACCACGGTGTCGACGTGCCCGTCACCGCGAATCTCGGCCACCCCGAGTCCGGTCCGCACGTCGACGCCCTCGTCGCGGTGCAGGCGCGTCACCAACGCGCCGATCTGCTCGCCGAGGACCGACGCCAGCGGAGTGGGTTGCGGCTCGACCAGAACCACGTCCACCCCCAGGCCGCGCAGGCTGGCCGCCACCTCGCAGCCGATGAAGCCGGCGCCGATGACGACCGCCCGGGTTGCCGACGAAGCATGCGTGCGCAGCGCCATGCTCTCGTCGAACGACCGCAGCACCCGGACCCCTTCCAGGTCGGGGAAGCTCGGAATCCGCCGGGGCACCAGACCGGTGGCGATGACGAGTTCGTCGTAACCGAGGGCAGTTCCGTCGGCCAGTGTCACGGTCTTGGCTGCGGTGTCCAGACCGGTGGCCGCCGAACCCAGCCGCAGGGTGATGTCCTTCTCGTCGTAGAACTCGCGAGGTTTGAGCGCCACGTCGTCGACCTCGCTGCGCAGCACTTCCTTGGACAGCGGCGGCCGGTCGTAGGGCAGGTGTACCTCGTCGCTGACGATGGTGACGGGGCCCTCGTACTCCGCGCGGCGCAACTGCTCGGCGGTCCGGGCGGCGGCGAGTCCACCCCCGACGATCACGATTCCGTTGTTGGTCACGTGGAGTTCATAGCACGCTGGCTGGTCAGTACTTTAGGGCACCCTTATCCACGGGAATCTGCGTGCCCGAGAGCGTGCCGGAACCGTCGCCGGCCAACCAGACGACGACGTCGGACACTTCGTCGGCGGTCATGAATCCCTTGTACTGCATAGGCATTGGCGGGAAGCTGTGCACGAAGCGAGGGTGCTTGGCAAACACTTCCATCATCGCCTCCGGCTCGATCATCGGGGTGTCGACCGAATAGGGGTGGATGGAGTTGACTTTGATGCCGAATTCGCCGAGCTCGATCGCCAGTGTGTTGGTGAGCGCGGTCAGGCCGTACTTGCTGGCCGCGTAGTGGCCGTTGCCCGGGGTCGCCTTGAGACCGGCCGACGAGCTGACCACCACGATGGAGCCGCCGTTGCCGGCCTCGATCATCGCCGGAATCGCGGCGCGCAGCGTGCGCCAGGTGCCGGTGAGGTTGACCCCGATGACGGTGTCCCACTGCTCGTCGGTGAGTTCCCACACGCGTCCCCAACCGAGCACACCGGCGTTGGCCACCACGATGTCCAGGCGGCCGAACTGCTCGACCCCGTCGGACACCAGCTGCCGCAGCGCCGCGTCGTCACGGACGTCGACCTGACGCGCCAACACCTTTCGGCCCTCGGCTTCCACCGCGGCGACGGTCTCGTCGAGATCCTGCGGCGTGGCTGCCGGGTAGGTGATGGTGTCCGAGACCGGCGCGCAGATGTCGGAGGCGATGATGTCGGCGCCTTCGCGCGCCAGCCGTACCGCGTGCGACCGGCCCTGGGCGCGGGCCGCGCCGGTGATGAACGCGACGCGTCCTTCGAGAGATCCCATCCGGTCAGGTTAACAGCGAAACTGAAACGTGTTCTAGTCCGCCCTCCTATCCGGCAAACAGACGCAAAAGCCCCTGTTTTCGGCACGAAAACGGGGCTTTTGCGTCTGCTCGCGAGGCCCCAAGCGGCCGGCCCTCGGCGTCGTGAGTTCAGATCTCGGCGATGATCTGCGCGCGCCGGCTGGCGTATTCCTGGTCGTTGAGCACACCGTCGGCGCGCAGCGAGTCGAGCTCCTGCAGCCGGTCGGCGATCGAGGCCTGCGGGACCGCGAACTCCGCGGCCACCGCCGCGCCCTGCTGAACGGGCTGCTGACCGGCCGCCCGCCGCACCACGGCCAGAACCTGCTGGCGCAGCACGGGATTGGACCGGATATCTACCATGCGGTTGAGCGGAACGTTGTTGGCCTTGAGGATCTGCAGGATCTCCATCAACGGCTCGGTCTGCCCACTGAGGTCATAGGTCCGGTTGTCCTCCTCGATGGTGAACTGGGCCGGCATCTGTCCGGTGACCAAAGCGCTTCGCTCCCAATCGATTCGGTATTGATTGGTGGCGGGATCCACCAAGACGACGCACTTACGGGAGGTCAGCACACCAAGTCGCGAAATGCTGGCGATGACCCGGTCCTCGCTGTCGAACGGCGCGATGCCCGGCCCGGAGATGTGTAGATGTACCTTGACCAGGGGCTGCTCGTTGATCCGGGTCCCGGTCTCGGTCAGGCCCACGATCTGCGCGAGTGCCAGCACGCCGTGCTGCTCGAGGAACTCCGATTTGGCGGCCGACTTGGCGCCCCAGTTGGTCAGGGCGAGGGCGATGAACACGTCTGCCACGGTGATGAGCAAGCCGACATAGAACATCCAGGACAGCACGTCCTGGAATGGCATGAAGAAGTAGACGACCAGGAATATCGGCCCGACCAGTCCGCCGCACAACAGCACCAGCAACTGCATCTTGATGTAGCGCGCCAGCATGTGACCACCCCTCATTGAGCCGGAAAGTTGCCGTCACAGTAGCTTCTACGCCGCGGCTACCGATCACAAGATGGGTGGGCGAGAAGACGCAAAAGCCCCCGAAAACGCAAGTTTTCGGGGGCTTTTGCGTCTGGTCGCGCAGGAACGCTACTTGATGATCTTGGTGACCCGGCCGGCGCCGACGGTGCGGCCACCTTCCCGGATCGCGAACCGCAGACCCTCGTCCATGGCGACGGGCTGGATCAGCTTCACCGAGATGTTGGTGTTGTCACCGGGCATCACCATTTCGGTGCCCTCCGGCAGCGTCACCACACCGGTCACGTCGGTGGTGCGGAAGTAGAACTGCGGACGGTAGTTGTTGAAGAACGGCGTGTGCCGGCCGCCCTCGTCCTTGGACAGGATGTAGACCTGGCCCTCGAACTCGGTGTGCGGGGTGGTGGTGCCGGGCTTGATCACGACCTGGCCGCGCTCGACGTCCTCACGCTTGACACCACGCAGCAGCAGACCGACGTTGTCACCGGCCTGACCCTGGTCGAGCAGCTTGCGGAACATCTCCACACCGGTGACCGTGGTCTTGGTGCTGGTCGGCTTGATGCCGACGATCTCGACTTCCTCGTTCACGTTCACAACACCGCGCTCGACACGGCCGGTCACCACGGTGCCACGACCGGTGATGGTGAAGACGTCCTCGACGGGCATCAGGAACGGCTTGTCGGTGTCGCGGACCGGGTCCGGGATCGACTCGTCGACGGCGTCCATCAGGTCCTCAACGGACTTGACCCAGTCGGCGTCACCCTCGAGCGCCTTGAGCGCCGAAACCCGAACGACGGGGGCTTCCTCGTCGAACTCCTGGGCGGCCAGCAGCTCGCGGACCTCCAGCTCGACGAGCTCGAGCAGCTCCTCGTCGTCGACCGCGTCCGACTTGTTCAGCGCGACCAGGATGTAGGGCACACCCACCTGACGGGCGAGCAGCACGTGCTCACGCGTCTGCGGCATCGGGCCGTCCGTCGCGGCGACCACCAGGATCGCGCCGTCCATCTGGGCGGCACCGGTGATCATGTTCTTGATGTAGTCGGCGTGGCCGGGGGCGTCGACGTGCGCGTAGTGACGCTTCTCGGTCTGGTACTCGACGTGCGCGATGTTGATCGTGATACCGCGCTGACGCTCCTCGGGGGCGTTGTCGATCTGGTCGAACGCCTTCGACTCGTTCAGGTCCGGATATTTGTCGTGCAGGACCTTGGTGATAGCCGCGGTCAGGGTGGTCTTGCCGTGGTCAACGTGACCGATGGTCCCGATGTTGACGTGGGGCTTGGTCCGCTGGAACTTCGCCTTCGCCACTTCTGTGTCCTCCTGGACTGTTGGTGCTTAAAAAAGCAGTGTTTGTTTTTCTGGTTGTGCCGCGGTGGTAACCGGGCCAGCCTACTCGCCGGTCGCCTTGGCGATTATTTCCTTCGACACGTTCGCCGGTACTTCGGCGTAGTTGTCGAACACCATGGAGTAGTTCGCCCGGCCTTGAGTCTTGGACCTCAGGTCGCCGACGTAGCCGAACATCTCCGACAGCGGCACGTGCGCCTTCACGACGCGCGCACCCGCCCGCTCCTCCATGGCCTGGATCTGGCCACGGCGGGAGTTCAGGTCGCCGATCACGTCACCCATGTAGTCCTCGGGTGTGGTGACCTCGACGGCCATGATCGGTTCCAGGATGACCGGTTGCGCTTGCTGCGCAGCCTTTTTCAGCACCTGCGAACCGGCGATCTTGAACGCCATCTCCGACGAGTCGACCTCGTGGAAGGCGCCGTCGAGCAGGGTGACCTTCAAGTTCACCAAGGGGTAGCCGGCCAGCACGCCGTACTGCATGGCGTCCTGCGCACCGGCATCCACCGACGGGATGTACTCGCGCGGGATGCGCCCACCGGTGACCTTGCTCTCGAACTCGTAGGTGGCCCCGTCCTCACTGGTGAACGGCTCCAGGGAGATCTGCACCTTGGCGAACTGGCCGGACCCGCCGGTCTGCTTCTTGTGGGTGAACTCGACGTTCTCCACCTTGCGCCGGATGGTCTCCTTGTAGGCCACCTGCGGCTTGCCGACGTTGGCCTCGACCTTGAACTCGCGGCGCATCCGGTCCACCAGGATGTCCAGGTGCAGCTCGCCCATGCCGCCGATGACGGTCTGGCCGGTCTCCTGGTCCAGGTGCACCTTGAAGGTGGGGTCCTCCTCGGCGAGCTTCTGGATCGACAGGCTCAGCTTCTCCTGGTCGCTCTTGGTCTTGGGCTCGATGGCCACCTCGATGACGGGATCGGGGAAGGTCATCGACTCCAGCACGACCTGGTTGTTCGGGTCGCACAGGGTGTCGCCGGTGGTGGTGTCCTTCAGACCGATCACCGCGTAGATGTGACCGGCCGAAGCCGTGTCCACCGGGTTCTCCTTGTTGGAGTGCATCTGGAACAGCTTGCCCAGCCGCTCCTTCTTGCCCTTGGTCGCGTTGATGACCTGCGAGCCGGAGTCGACCTTGCCCGAGTAAACCCGGACGTAGGTCAGCTTGCCGAAGAACGGGTGCGCGGCGACCTTGAACGCCAGCGCCGCGAACGGCTCCTCGGTCGACGGGTTGCGGGTGATCTCTTCGTCTTCCTTGCCCGGCACGTGCCCGATGGCCGGCGGCACGTCCAGCGGCGACGGCAGGTAGTCGACGACGGCGTCGAGCATGGGCTGCACGCCCTTGTTCTTGAACGCGCTGCCGCACAGCACCGGGTACGCCTCGGAGCTGATGGTCAGCTTGCGCAGCGCGCCCTTGATCTCCTCGACGGTGAGCTCCTCGCCGCCCAGGTACTTCTCCAGCAGCGTCTCGTCGGTCTCGGCGACGGCTTCGAGCAGCTTGGTGCGGTACTCCTCGGCCTGCTCGGCCAGGTCGGCCGGGATCTCGACGGTGTCGTAGGTCTCCCCCAGCTTGGTCTCGCCGCGCCACACCTTGGCGTTCATCTCCACCAGGTCGACGACGCCCTCGAACTCGCTCTCCGAACCGATCGGCAGCTGGACCGGGATGACGTTGGCGCCGAGGCGCTCCTCCATCGTGCGCACCGAGAAGTAGAAGTCCGCGCCGATCTTGTCCATCTTGTTGACGAAGCAGATGCGCGGTACGTCGTACTTGTCGGCCTGCCGCCAGACCTGCTCGGACTGCGGCTCGACGCCTTCCTTGCCGTCGAACACCGCGACCGCGCCGTCCAGAACCCGCAACGAGCGCTCCACCTCGACGGTGAAGTCCACGTGCCCAGGGGTGTCGATCAGGTTGATCTGGTGGTCTTTCCAGAACGTGGTGGTAGCGGCGGAGGTGATGGTGATGCCCCGCTCCTGCTCCTGTTCCATCCAGTCCATGGTGGCGGCACCGTCGTGCACCTCACCGATCTTGTAGCTGATGCCGGTGTAGTAGAGGATGCGCTCGGTGGTCGTGGTCTTACCGGCATCGATGTGCGCCATGATGCCGATGTTGCGGACCTTGCTCAGGTCGGTCAGAACGTCCTTCTGTGCCACAGAAGTCTTCCCACTCTTTCGTTGCTCAGTGATTCGCTATCGGTCGCACTCGCGGGATCCCGTCACCAGCGATAGTGCGCGAACGCGCGGTTCGCCTCGGCCATCTTGTGGGTGTCCTCGCGCCGTTTGACGGAAGCTCCCAGGCCGTTGCTGGCATCCAGGATCTCGTTTGCCAGGCGCTCGACCATCGTCTTCTCCCGACGTTGCCGCGAGAAGCCGACGAGCCAGCGCAGCGCCAGCGTCGTGGACCGGTCCGGGCGCACCTCGACGGGGACCTGGTAGGTGGCACCACCGACGCGGCGGCTGCGCACTTCCAGGGCGGGTTTGACGTTGTCGAGAGCGCGCTTGAGGGTGATGACGGGATCGGTGCCGGTTTTGTCGCGGGCCTGCTCGAGCGCACCATAGACAATGCGCTCAGCCAGCGATTTCTTCCCCTTCAGCAGAACTTTGTTCACCAACTGGGTGACCAGCTGCGACCCGTACACCGGGTCGTTGACCAGCGGACGCTTGGGTGCGGGCCCCTTGCGCGGCATCAGCTCTTCTCCTTCTTGGCGCCGTAACGGCTGCGGGCCTGCTTGCGGTTCTTCACGCCCTGGGTGTCCAGCGAACCGCGGATGATCTTGTAGCGCACACCGGGCAGGTCCTTCACCCGGCCGCCACGCACCAGCACCATCGAGTGCTCCTGCAGGTTGTGGCCCTCACCGGGGATGTAGGCCGTGACCTCAACCTGGCTGGTCAGCTTCACACGGGCGACCTTCCGAAGCGCCGAGTTCGGCTTCTTCGGGGTGGTGGTGTACACGCGGGTGCACACGCCACGACGCTGCGGGCTGCCCTTCAGGGCCGCGGTCTTGACCTTGGCGATCTTGTCGCGACGACCCTTGCGGACCAGCTGCTGAATGGTTGGCATCTACCGGCTTTCTCTGTTCTCGTTCAACGTCAAGTCTCTGTACTGCAGTTATGCCCGCGCGCGTTACCCCGCGTCCGGGCGTGTCGCACGCGCTCAGCACCGGCAAAAGAATCCGATGCATCATGGACATGCGAATTAGCCCGGCATTCGTTCCCTTACGTCAGGCGCCGTAAGCCGCCAGGCACGAGCCACCACATTACCCGCCCCCGGTCTGACAGGTCAAAATGGCCGTCGGCCCGGGTTCTACCAGCGTATAAGCGCTTAGCGGGCGGTACGGGTGTCCATCCCGGCCGCCAACCGCAGCACCATGTCGGTGAACACGGCGTCGGTGTCGATGTCGTCCATCACCCCGGTCATCTCCAGCAACACGAAGCCGTGCATCGCCGACCAGAACTCCAGCGCGGCGTAGAACGCCTCGTCACCCTGCAAGCCGTAGGACGACAAGACGGCGATGACCGGACCGGCCGCGCCGCGGGTCGCCGCCGAGTACTCCGGGTCGTCACCGCCGAACGGCATCCGGGTGAACGCGGAGTACCGGCCCGGGTGGTGATGGGCGTAGCTGCGATAGGCGCCGGCCATGACCAGGACGGCGTCGTCGCGGGCGCGGCCCTCGCCGACGCGGTTCAGCATGGTGATGATGTCGTCGATGACCCGGATGCGCACCGCCCGGCGCAGGTCCTCCAGGCTGTCGACGTGGTTGTACAGCGAGGGCCCTTTGGTCCCGAGCTGGGTCGCCAGGGCGTTGATGGTCAGCGAATCCCAGCCTTCGCGGTCCAGGAAGGTCAGCGCACCGTCGACGATGCCGTCGCGGCTCAGCTTGGCCTGGCGGGCTCCGGACCTCCCGCCGCGCGCACGGCCACCGGTCGACGGTGCATCCGGCTGAGCTGCCATGACTAATGACTCTAGTTGACCGGTCCGCGCGCCCACCGTTTCACCATGCGTGGTTATCCGGTTTGGGTCTGTCGTCCCACCGGCGATTGCACGTAGGCTCAGACCCACATCACCCGCCCAGCGAAGGGGGGCTCGCCGTGAGATGGACGGCCGCCGCCGGAACCGCGGCCCTGGCCGCAGTCACCATTGTCGTCGCACCCCTGGCGCACGCCAAGAACGGCGACACCCACATCACCGGCCAGGGCGTCGAAACCACCATCGACTGCAACGATTCCACGCTCTTCGTCAACGGGACCTCCAACACCATCACCGCTAAGGGAACCTGCTGGGCGGTCACGATGATGGGGACCTCCAACACCGTCATCGCCGACACCGTCGTCAACGACATCACGGTGTACGGCTACGACGGGACGGTGTACTTCCACAACGGCGATCCCGTCATCTGGGACCGCGGCCGCGAACTGGGCATGACCAACCGAATCCAGCGGGTCGGCCCCTAGGGGCCCAGAAATAGGAAGAGAATCGAGTAACTATGCGCCCCAACACATCTGGTCACTCGTCTCCGGCATCGCGAGCGGCAGCATTGGTCGGCGCGCTGGCCATCGCGGCAGCAGGCGGAGTGGTCGCATGCAGTTCGACGGCCTCGCCCCCGGGCGGCAACGGCACGACGTCGTCGTCGTCGGCCTCGAGCAAGTCTTCTTCCTCGGCAAGCAGTGGGACCGCCGAGTCCACAGACGAGAACCCCACTTTGAGCACCTCGGTCGAGGTGGGCGACACCGTCGTCTACGCGTACATGGGGCAGACCGCCACCATTTCCTGCGAAGAAGGCAAGTCGCTGAACGTGACCGGCGGGGACAACACGCTGACCGTCAACGGCACCTGCGAGACGGTGAGCGTGATCGGCAGCAACAACAAGATCACCATCGACAACGTCACCAAACGCATCCGGGTGGGCGGAATGGACAACACCGTCACCTACCGCAACGGTGACCCGAAGGTGGACAAGTTGGGTCCCAACAACACCGTGACCAAGGGCGGCTGACCGCTACTGTTCGGCGGCACCGCTCGCCGGCGCCCCGTGCCGGCCCGCCCCGGCGGCAAACCTCGCCGCGCCCCGTAACGACTCACCGGCGACCCGGGAGATGCTCGCGAACTCGAGGTCCATGGCGGCGGACTCGGGCAGCCCCCACTGGTGCAACGCCGACAATCGATCCGACCGCAGACACTGCTGCGGAAGCGCGGCCAGTTCGGTGGCCAGCTGCTGGGCGGCTTGTGCCGCTTGCCCTTTGGGCACCACCCGGTTGGCCAGCCCGATGGCCAGTGCCTCGTCGGCGTTGACCGCGCGGCCGGTGAGGATCATGTCCATCGCCCGGCTGTGCCCGATCAGCCGCGGTAGCCGCACCGTCCCGCCGTCGATGAGCGGCACTCCCCAGCGGCGGCAGAACACGCCGAACACCGCGTCCTCCCCGGCCACCCGCAGGTCGCACCACAACGCCAGTTCCAGGCCGCCGGCCACCGCGTAGCCGTCGACCGCGGCGATCACCGGTTTGGACAACATCATCCGCGACGGACCCATCGGGCCCGGCCCGGTACGGTGCACCGCGTTGGCCTGCGGGGTGCCGAAGGCCTTCAAATCCGCTCCGGCACAGAAGGTTCCGCCTTCGCCGCGCAACACGGCGACGGCGGCGGTTTCGTCGCGATCGAATTGATCGAAGGCCGCGTAGAGCGCCGCCGCCGTCGGACCGTTGACCGCGTTACGCGCCTCGGGCCGGTTGATGCTGACGGTGATCACCGGGCCGTCGCGTTCCACCCGCACCAGATCACTCATGTCGCCTCCTGGAGTTGTCGCCTCGGGTCGTCACGTCGCTGTGCCAGTTCGGTGGCGAAATCGTGGTAGGCCGAGCGCAATCGGGCGCCCGGCCAGTCGTCGGGCAGCAGTTCGTCGGGCAGCATCGGATCGGTCAGCAAATGGCGTACCACCGCAGCGGCCACCACGAACCGGCCCGGGACATCGGTCGCTTGCGCGATCTCGTCGAGCAGTCTGATCCCGGCGGCGGCCCACTCGGTCAGGTCCCACAACTGTCTTGCCAACTCGGCGGGCGCCTCGTCGCGCGCTGTGAGCACCCGCACCCGCGCGGCGACATCGGTGTCCAGTTCCAGGTCGAGGTTGTCCGGGCGCATCCAGACACCTTCCCGCAACTCACCGAAGCGCTTGCCGTGCATGATGTTTCGTAGCGCCGCGCGGTTGCGCGGGTCGATGCCCACACTGGTGACGACGACTACCTGCCAGTCGCCGCGCCACGGCCGGGTGCGCGGGCGCATGGCCTCGTCCTGACGGCGTTGCCGGGCCAACAGCCGATCCGAGAGCCGGTAACCGTCGGCCGAACGGATCAGGTCCCCGGCACCGACCATGCGGGTCAGCGCCACCCGTAGCGCGGACTCCTTGATGCCGAAATCTGCTGTCAGAGTGATTAATTCGCTGGCGCGGGCCCAGGCGGGGTGGGCGCCCAGCAGCACGCTGAGCACCACCGACCGAGCGGTCATGCGGGTCAGCGGTTTCGGCATGGGCGCTACACCTGGGAGCTTTTCCGGCCGTAGTCGCCGAACGGTTCGTCGCGGTGCTTGACGGCGTCCCGGAAGCCGTGTTCGACGGCGTCGGCGACGAATGCGTGGCCTTCGGGAGTGTGCCGGGCGACGCCGTCGAACACCGTGCTGACCATCCGGCTGGTGCCCACACCTTGTTGCAGCAGTGGGGCATTGAGCGCGAGCTTGATCATGATCAGCTGGTTGACCGGCAGTGCGGCGATGCGGGCGACCAGTCGCTCGGTGCGCTCGTCGAGGTCGTCGGGCTCGGGCGCTTCGACCGCCAGACCCCACTCGGCGGCCTGGGCACCGGTGATGCAGTCGCCGGTGAACAGCAGGCGTTTGGCGCGCTGGTCACCCAGCCGGTGCGCCCACAGGCCCGCCGCCGGTACACCCCACACCCGGGTGGGAGGGTAGCCGATCTTGGCGTCGGCGGCGGTGATCACCTGGTCGGCGTGCAGGGCGATGTCGGTGCCGCCGGCCACGCAGTAGCCGTGAATCTTGACGACGGTCGGCTTGTCGCAATGCATCAGGCTGGCGAACCCGCGCACGAACCGGCTCATCATCTGATAGTCGATCATCGGGTCCCACGGCTGGTTGGGCAGATGGTTGACGCCCTGGGTCTTGCCGTCCAGCACGGTGCCCCGGTAACTGCCTTCACCGCCCGCCGATCCGGTCCGGTCGGCATAGGCGGACAGGTCGAAACCCGCGCAGAAACCCTCCCCCCGCCCGGACACCAGGATCACGTGCACGTTCGGATCGAGGTCGGCGCGCTCGACCAACGCCGAGAGCTCCAGCGGAGTGTCGGCGATGATCGCGTTGCCCTTCTCGGGCCTATTGAAGGTGATGCGCGCGATCCGGTCGGTGACCTCGTAGGTCATCGTCTTGAGGTTGTCGAAATCGACCGGCCTGATGGCGTGCGTCACCCTTTCACCAAGGCACGCTCGAGGATCGGCGCCAGATCCAGACCCGTGGGCATGGTGCCGAACGCCCCGCCCCACTGCCCGCCGAGTCGGGTGGCCAGGAATGCCTCGGCGACCGCGGGATGTCCGTGCCGCAGCAACAGCGATCCCTGCAAGGCCAGGCAGATGTCCTCGGCGATCTTGCGGGCGCGGTATTCGATGGTGTCCAGATCGGTCAGCTGACGTTGCAGCTGCTCGACGTGGGTGTCCTGGCGGGTGTCCTGACCGGTCGTCTGCGCCAGTTCGTCGAACAGCACTTCGACGGATTCGGGCCGAGTTGCCATGGCACGCAACGTGTCCAGCGCACTGACGTTGCCCGAACCCTCCCAGATCCCCATCAACGGTGCCTCACGGTAGAGCCGCGGCATGCCCGAGTCTTCGACATAACCGTTGCCGCCCAGGCACTCCAGCGCTTCGGCGGCATGCGGGGTGGACCGCTTGCACACCCAGTACTTGCTGGCCGCCAGCCCGATGCGGCGCAACAGCGCCTCGCGCTGGTCGCCGCGCACTGCCTTGTCGGTGGCTCCGGCCATGCGCATCGCCACGATGGTGGCGGCCTCGGCTTCCACCGCTAAATCGGCCAGCACGTTGCGCATCGCCGGCTGGTCGATCAGATAGGCGCCGAACGCTTTTCGGTGTTGGGCGTGATAGATGGCGCGGGTGAGACCGGTGCGCATGCTGGTGGCGCTGCCCAGCGTGCAGTCCAACCGGGTGAGGTTGACCATCTCGATGATGGTCGGCACACCGCGGCCCTCCTCGCCGACCAGCCAGGCGGTGGCGCCGTCGTATTCGACCTCGCTGGAGGCGTTGGCGTGATTGCCGAGCTTGTTCTTGAGCCGCTGCAGGAACATCCGGTTGCGGGTGCCGTCGGGCAGGATGCGCGGCAGCATGAAGCACGACAAGCCTTTTGGCGCCTGGGCCAGGACCAGGAAGATGTCGCACATCGGCGCCGAGGTGAACCATTTGTGGCCGCGCAGACTGTACGTGCCGTCGCCGTTCGGCGTCGCTTCGGTGGTGCCGGCGCGCACATCCGAGCCGCCCTGTTTCTCGGTCATCGACATGCCGGCGGTGATGCCGGGCTTCGTGACGGCCAGCTTGAGTTGCGGGTCGTACTCGCGGCTGGTCAGCAGCGGCTCGTACACCGCCGCGAGTTCGGGATTGAACCGCAGTGCCGGCACCACGGCGTAGGTCATGGAGATGGGGCAGATGTGGCCGGGCTCCACCGTCCACACCGATGTCTTGGCCGCGCGCACCACGTGCGAACCGGGCCGGTCATCGGCCCAGGGCGCGCCGTGCAGGCCGTGCGCGATCGCAGTGCGCATCAGCTCGTGATAGGCGGGGTCGTACTCCACTTCGTCAATGCGGTGCCCGACCCCGTCGTGGGTGTGCAGGACGGGGCGGTTGCGATCGGCCAGCTCACCCCAGCGCTGGGCTTGAGGGCTACCCGAGAGGGCACCGAGTTCGGTCACCTCGTCCAGGCCCCACTGCCCGCCTTCGCGGATCAGCGCTTCGATGAGCACCGGCGAGGACGCGGGGTTGTAGTTCTCCAGTTGCGGAACCTGGTTGGTGACGACGTGCGTATCGGACATGGGGACAATGTTACATTTTCCCGACAACCGCACAAGGGGTGTAATGCCCGTGCCGGGCCAAGCCGTCAGCCGCCGACGTGCTCTCGCAAGAAAGCGATGTCATCCTTGCGGCCCTCGTCGGCGGTCTCGCAGATCACCGGCGCGTCAGCGGATTTGACGACGGCCACCAGCAACTCCGGGTCGATCTGGCCGGTGCCGAAGTTGGCGTGCCGGTCGGCGCCCGAACCGGCCGCGTCGCGTGAGTCGTTGCAGTGCACCAGGTCGATGCGGCCGGTCAACGCCTTGATGCGTTCGACGGCGTCGACGAGCGCCTCACCCGCGGCCCACGCATGGCAGGTGTCCAGACAGAAACCGATGCCGGTGTCGCCGATCCGATCCCAGAGCCGACCGATGGTGTCGAAGTAGCGGGCCATCGCATGGTCACCGCCTGCGGTGTTCTCCAACAGCACCTGCACGTCGGTCTCGAGGTACTGCAGCGCCTTGACCCACCGCTCGAAACCGGCTTCCATGTCGTCGTCGTCGGCGTGCCCACCGTGCACGATCACCGCTGTCGCGTCGATGGCCGCGGCGGCGTCGCAGGTGTCCTGCAGGATCTTGCGTGACGGGATCCTGATCCGGTTGTTGGCCGATGCCACGTTGATCAAGTACGGAGCGTGCACGTACAGCGGCACGTCGGATGCCTTCAGCGCCTCCGCGTCGTCACGCGGCTTGGGCTTCTTCCAACTCTGCGGGTTACCGAGGAAGAACTGGACCACGTCGGCGCCGTCCGCAGCGGCGGCGGCCAGGGGATCGTCTCCACGGACATGTGAACCGATAAGCACTTGGCCAGTTTAGTGAGTTCCGGCAGTCACTGCGCTTAAGGTGTGAGTCCGTAGGCATGCCGAGGTGGAGGTGGTGGCAATGCTGTCAGTCGGGCGCGGCATCGCCGACATCACCGGTGAAGCCACCGAATGCGGGATGCTGGGCTACGGCAAGGTCGAGCAACGCACCGCGGGCATCCACCTCCGATTGCGTTCGCGCGCATTCGTTTTCGACGACGGGCGGCGGCGGTTGTTGCTGGTGGTCGCGGAACTGCCGCTGCCGATGCAGAACGTGACCGACGAAGTGCTGCGCCGACTCGCGCTGGCGTACGGCGACACCTACGCGGCGCACAACACCTTGATCACCACCACCCACACCCACTCCGGACCCGGCGGATATTGCGGGCATCTGCTCTACAACCTGACGACCAGCGGGTTCCGGCCGGCTACCTTCAGAGCGATCGTCGACGGCATCGTCGAGTCGGTCCGGCACGCCCATGACGACGTGGCATCCGCCGAGGTGGCGCTGTCACACGGCCAATTGCAGGACGCCAGCATCAACAGGTCGCCGTCGTCGTTCGACCGCAACCCGTCGTCGGACCGGGAATTCTTCCCCGACCGCATCGACCCCCTCACCACGCTGATACGCATCGATCGCGGCGATCGGACCGTGGGCGCGATCCACTTCTTCGCCACCCACGGCACCAGCATGACCAACCGCAACCTGCTCATCTCCGGTGACAACAAGGGCTTCGCGGCCTACCACTGGGAGCGCGCGGTGCACGGTGCGGACTACCTGCTCGGCCAGCCCGACTTCATCGCCGCGTTCGCCCAGACCAACCCCGGCGACATCAGCCCCCACGTGGAGGGGCCGATCTCCTACGGCCCGGCCACCGTGGAAGAGGAACTCGGCAACACCCGGCGCATCGGGTTGTCCCAATTCGAGGACGCCGTAGCGCAATTGGGCAACGGAACGCCGATCGGCGACGAGCTCGATTCCCGGCTGACCTATGTGGACCTCAGTTCCGTACTGGTACGCGGTGAATTCACCCCCGACGGTGACGAACACCGCACCGGACGGCCGATGATCGCCGCGTCGATGTTCGCCGGGACCGACGAGGGCGAAGGCTTCAACGGATTCCGTCAGGGTCGAAACCCGTTCTGGGACAGGATATCCAACACCGTCTACCGGCTCGCCAAGTCGGTTGGGGCGGTGCAGGCCCCGAAGGGCATGGTGATACCGGTGCGGCTGCTGAATCGGCTGCAGCCCTTCATCCAGGAAGTCGTACCCGTCCAATTGCTGCGGATCGGGCGACTCTATTTGATCGCCATCCCGGGAGAACCGACCATCGTGGCCGGGCTCCGGTTGCGTCGGACGGTGGCTTCGATCGTCGGCGCCGAGCTGAATGACGTGCTCTGCGTTGGTTATTCGAATGCCTACATGCACTACGTGACCACGCCCGAGGAATACCTCGAACAGCGGTACGAGGGCGGCAGCACGCTGTTCGGGCGGTGGGAGTTGCCCGCGCTGATGCAGACGGTCGCCGGACTCGCCGAGGCGATGCGCGACGGCCGAACGGTAGCTCCCGGCCGCAAAGCGCGACCCCGCAAGCCGCGCAGCTGGTTGCGGAAAGCACCCGCCGACAGCGGCTCGTTCGGGGCGATTCTCGAGGAGCCCTCCGGAACGCACCGGCCCGGCGAAACGGTGGAGGCCGCGTTCGTCAGCGCACATCCCAACAACGACCTACACCGCAACCGGACATTCCTGGAGGTCGTCCGCCTCGACGGCGAGGAGTGGGTGCGGGTCGCCGACGACGGCGACTGGTCGACGACGTTCCGCTGGCAGCGCGACGGTCGGGCCGGCTCACGCGTGCGCATCCGGTGGGACATCCCCGCCGATGCGCCGCCCGGGCAGTACCGGATCGTGCACCACTACACCGCCCGCGACACCCACGGCCGACTCGAACCGTTCGTCACCACGACGCGGGAGTTCACGGTCGGCTGAGGTGCGCGCACGGTCGCCTTACGTTGCGCGAGCAGACGCAAAAGCCCCCAATTGCGGTGCAATTTGGGGGCTTTTGCGTCTGCTCGCCAGGTGGTACTTGACGCGATCGGCGAGGCCGACCGGGTCGTGGCGGACGTCATCGACCGTGACCGGCATCGTCAACCAGCCACATTCACCCAGCCGCGCGGTTTTCAACCGGTCGTGCAACAGCGCGTCGCGACCCAGATGCCATTGCACGCTGTCGTACTCAGCGACCACCATGGCCTCCGGCCACGCGAAGTCGACCCGCCACACCCTGCCGTACTAGTCCACGATGTTGTACTGCAGCTCGGCCGTCGGCACCTGGTTGTCGATGAACACCAGCCGCACCTCGCTTTCCATCGGCGACTCGGCACGCCCGTCGGCATAACCGATCAGCTCCCGAACTTGGACGATCCCGCGTCGGCCCTTCTGCTCGCGGATGGCCACGGTGAGTTCGCCACTGGTGCACGCCCCGATGTGCAGAGCGGCGTCGAGCGTGGCCAGGCTGCGCGGGCGCCGCAGCGACCGCGCCACTTCGACCACCGTCCAGGCCGGCGCGGTCGCCAGTCGGCCCTCCACCCGTCGCAGCGGCGCGCCGACTCGTTGATGCACCATCAGTCCCCGCGACGGTCGCATGCGCACCCCCGGATCCAGGATGTGGAGGCGCGAAGTGCGCTCGGTATCGAAGCCGTACAGCGCCGCCGCGGTACCCATGCAGGCGACGATCGGCTCGCGAGCCAACAGGTCCAACGCCTTCAGCTGGTCCAGCACGTCAGGTTCGCGGAGGCCGTAGACCCCGCGCCAGACCCGAATGAGCTTGCCCGCCTTGACAAGTCCGGCAAGGCGCTTGCGGGTCATCGTGGTCAGGAGTTGGGTGGTGGTCGCGAGTCCGCTGTCAGGCGAAAGGCCGGTGTGGATGTCCATGCGCCAGATGGTGGCGGGTGTCGGCCTACGCTAACAGTCACGCATGTGCCAGACCGCGCTGTTGTGTGGACAAAAGTCCCGGTGTGGACACCAAACCTGGTGCGCGAAGAGACGCAAAAGCCCCCGAAAACCTTGGTTTTCGGGGGCTTTTGCGTCTGCTCGCGCAGGAAACGCTACCGGTAGTCGCTGTACCCGTAGTCGTCCAGCGGAACCGCAGCACCGGTGGCCTGACCGAAGTCCGGGCTGTAGTACTGGTCCTCGTAGGACGGGATGGTGTACGCCGCGGCGCGGGCTTCCTCGGTCGGCTGCACCTGGATGTTGCGGTACCGGTTGATGCCGGTACCGGCCGGGATCAGCTTTCCGATGATCACGTTCTCCTTCAGACCGTTGAGCTTGTCACTGCGGCAGTTGATCGCCGCATCGGTCAGCACCCGCGTGGTCTCCTGGAACGACGCCGCACTCAACCACGAGTCGGTGGCCAGCGACGCCTTCGTGATACCCATCAGCACCGGACGGCCGGCTGCGGGCTCGCCGCCCTCGGCCACCACCCGACGGTTCTCCGCCTCGAACTCCGCACGGTCGATCAGCGAGCCGGGCAGGAACTCCGTCGCGCCCGAGTCGATGATGGTGACGCGGCGCAGCATCTGGCGGACGATCACCTCGATGTGCTTGTCGTGGATCGACACACCCTGCGCCCGGTAGACCTCCTGGACCTCGCGGACCAGGTGAATCTGCACCTCGCGCGGGCCCTGCACCCGGAGCACCTCGTGCGGGTCGGCCGAGCCTTCCATCAGCTGCTGGCCCACCTCGACGTGGTCGCCGTCGGACAGCACCCGCTCGGAACCGTCCTCGTGCTTGAACACCCGCAGTCGCTGACGCTTGGACAGCTTGTCGTAGACCACTTCCTCGCCGCCGTCGTCGGGAACGACGGTGATCTTGTAGAAGCGCTCCCCGTCCTCGAGCCGCACCCGGCCCGTGACGTCGGCGATCGGCGCCTTGCCGCGCGGGATGCGAGCCTCGAACAGCTCCTGGACACGCGGCAGACCGCCGGTGATGTCCTCACCCACACCACCCTGGTGGAAGGTACGCATGGTCAGCTGCGTGCCGGGCTCACCGATGGACTGGGCGGCGACGATGCCGACCGCCTCGCCGATGTCGACGAGCTTGCCGGTCGCCATCGACCGCCCGTAGCAGGTGGCACAGACGCCGGTGCCGGTGGTGCAGGTCAGCACCGAACGCACCTTGACCGAGGTGATACCCGCGGCCAGCAGCGCCTCGATGGACGGGTCGCCCAGGTCCTCACCGCGGGCGACGACGACGTTGCCGGCCTCGTCGACCGCGTCGGTGCCCAGAGTCCGTGCGTACGCCGAGGTTTCGATGTACGGGTCGCGGATCAGGGTGCCGTCCGGCTGACGCTCGGCCAGTTCGACGACGATGCCCCGCTCGGTCTGGCAGTCGTGCTCGCGCACGATGACGTCCTGGGAGACGTCCACCAGACGACGGGTCAGGTAGCCGGAGTCGGCCGTACGCAAAGCCGTGTCCGCCAAGCCCTTTCGAGCACCGTGGGTGTTGATGAAGTACTCCAGCACGGTCAGGCCCTCACGGAACGAGGACTTGACCGGACGCGGGATGAACTCACCCTTGGGGTTGGTCACCAGACCCTTCATGCCGGCCAGCGTCCGGGTCTGGGTGAAGTTACCCGTGGCACCCGAGTCGACGATGGTGATGATTGGGTTGTCGCTGGGGTAGTGCTCCCGCAGCGCCTGGCCGACCTCGTCGGTGGCTTCCTTCCAGATCTCCACCAGTGCCTCATTGCGCTCGTCGTGGTTCAAAGCGCCGCGCTGGAACTGCTTTTCGACCTTCTCCGCGCGCTCCTCGTAGTGGTCGAGGATCTCCTTCTTACGCGGCGGCACCAGCACGTCGGCCATCGAGACCGTGACGCCGCTGCGGGTCGCCCAGTAGAAACCGGCGTCCTTCAGCTTGTCGACGGTCTGCGCGACCACGATCATCGGGTAGCGCTCGGCCAGGTCATTGATGATCGCGGCCTGCACCTTCTTGTGCATCTGCTTGTTCACGAACGCATAGCCCAGCGGCAGCAGCTCGTTGAACAACACCCGGCCCAGCGTGGTCTCGGCCACCCAGGCATCCCCCGGCTGCCAGCCGTTGGCGCCGAAGCGCTCGGCCTCGATGTCGGCCGGCGGACGCAGCTGGGTCAGCCGCACCTTGATCTTGGCCCGCACCGACAGCACACCGCGGTCGGCAGCCATGATCGCCTCGGCCGGCGACGAGTACACGCCCGACTCCGGGGTGTCGCCCGAGGCCGGCTGGTACTCGCCCTTGTCGCCCTCGACCTCTGTGGTCAGGTAGTACAACCCGGTCACCATGTCCAGACGCGGCATGGCCAGCGGACGGCCGGAGGCCGGCGACAGGATGTTGTTGCTCGACAGCATCAGGATGCGGGCCTCGGCCTGCGCCTCCGCCGAGAGCGGCAGGTGCACGGCCATCTGGTCACCGTCGAAGTCGGCGTTGAACGCCTCACACACCAACGGGTGCAGCTGAATTGCCTTGCCCTCCACCAGCATCGGCTCGAAGGCCTGGATGCCCAACCGGTGCAGCGTGGGTGCGCGGTTCAGCAGCACCGGATGCTCGGCGATGACCTCTTCGAGGACGTCCCACACCTGCGGACGCTGCCGCTCCACCATGCGCTTGGCGCTCTTGATGTTCTGCGCGTGGTTGAGGTCCACCAGCCGCTTCATCACGAACGGCTTGAACAGCTCGAGTGCCATCAGCTTGGGCAGACCGCACTGGTGCAGCTTGAGCTGCGGACCGACCACGATGACCGAACGGCCCGAGTAGTCGACACGCTTACCCAGCAGGTTCTGCCGGAACCGGCCCTGCTTGCCCTTGAGCAGATCGGAGAGCGACTTCAGCGGGCGGTTACCCGGCCCGGTGACCGGACGGCCGCGACGGCCGTTGTCGAACAGCGCGTCGACGGACTCCTGCAGCATCCGCTTCTCGTTGTTGACGATGATCTCGGGCGCGCCGAGGTCGATCAGTCGCTTGAGGCGGTTGTTCCGGTTGATCACGCGGCGGTACAGGTCGTTGAGGTCCGACGTGGCGAAGCGGCCACCGTCGAGCTGCACCATCGGGCGCAGTTCCGGCGGGATGACCGGGACGGCGTCGAGCACCATGCCCATCGGCGAGTTGCCCGACTGCTGGAAGGCAGCAACCACCTTCAGCCGCTTGAGGGCACGAAGCTTCTTCTGCCCCTTGCCGTTTCGGATCACGTCACGCAGCGACTCGGCTTCGGCGTCGATGTCGAAGTTCTCGATCAGCTTCTGGATCGACTCCGCGCCCATGGCGCCGGTGAAGTACTCGCCGTAGCGGTCCTGCAGCTCGCGGTACAGGTTCTCGTCCACGATCAGCTGCTTGGGCGCCAACTTGGTGAAGTTGGTCCAGATTTCCTCGAGCCGGTCCAGCTCGCGCTGGGCACGGTCGCGCAGCTGACGCATCTCACGCTCGCCGCCGTCGCGCACCTTGCGCTTGGCGTCGGCCTTGGCGCCCTCGGCCTCCAGCTCGGCCAGGTCGGCTTCCAGCTTCTGCGCGCGGGCCTCCAGGTCGGCGTCGCGCTGGTCCTCGACGGCCTTGCGCTCCACCACCATCTCGGCTTCGAGCGTGGACAGCTCGTTGTGCCGCATCTCGTCGTCGACCGCGGTGATCACGTAGGCGGCGAAGTAGATGATCTTCTCGAGGTCCTTGGGCGCCAGGTCCAGCAGGTAGCCCAGACGCGACGGGACGCCCTTGAAGTACCAGATGTGGGTGACCGGGGCGGCCAGCTCGATGTGGCCCATCCGCTCCCGGCGCACCTTGGCGCGGGTCACCTCGACGCCGCAGCGCTCACAGATGATGCCCTTGAAGCGCACGCGCTTGTACTTGCCGCAGTAGCACTCCCAGTCGCGAGTCGGTCCGAAGATCTTCTCGCAGAACAGGCCGTCCTTCTCCGGCTTGAGCGTGCGGTAGTTGATGGTCTCCGGCTTCTTGACCTCGCCGTAGGACCACTGGCGGATGTCCTCCGCAGTGGCCAGACCGATACGGAGTTCATCGAAGAAGTTGACGTCTAGCACGTAACTCCCTTTCCCCTTGCGGGTTTAGTGACTCGATACTTAAGCAAGATCCTCGACAGAGGCAGATTCGTTGCGCGACAAGTTGATTCCCAGGTTGGCCGCGGCCCGCTCGAGGTCCTCGTCCTCACCTTCGCGCAGCTCGATCGCCGCACCGTCACTGGACAGCACCTCGACGTTGAGGCACAGCGACTGCAGCTCCTTGAGCAGCACCTTGAACGACTCGGGGATGCCCGGCTCGGGGATGTTCTCGCCCTTGACGATCGCCTCGTAGACCTTGACCCGGCCGACGGTGTCGTCGGACTTGATGGTCAACAGCTCCTGCAGCGTGTACGCGGCACCGTAGGCCTGCATGGCCCAGCACTCCATCTCACCGAAGCGCTGACCACCGAACTGCGCCTTACCGCCCAGCGGCTGCTGGGTGATCATCGAGTACGGGCCGGTGGAACGCGCGTGGATCTTGTCGTCCACCAGGTGGTGCAGCTTCATGATGTACATGTAGCCAACCGTCACCGGGTACGGGAACGGCTCCCCGCTGCGCCCGTCGAACAACACCGCCTTGCCGTCCTCGTTGACCAGCACCTCGCCGTCGCGGTTGGGCAGCGTGGCCGACAGCAGGCCCTGCAGCTCCTCCTCCTTGGCGCCGTCGAACACCGGCGTCGAGACGATCTGGTTGGGCTGGGCGTGCCGCAGGTCCTCGGGCAGGTTCGCCGCCCAGTCCGGTGATCCCTCGATGTTCCAGCCGGCCTTGGCCACCCACCCGAGGTGGGTTTCCAGGATCTGGCCGATGTTCATCCGTCGCGGCACACCGTGCGTGTTCAGGATGATGTCCACCGGGGTGCCGTCCGGCAGGAACGGCATGTCCTCGACCGGCAGGATCTTGCCGATGACGCCCTTGTTGCCGTGCCGTCCGGCCAGCTTGTCGCCGTCGGAGATCTTGCGCTTCTGGGCGACGTAGACCCGGACCAGCTCGTTGACGCCGGCGGGCAGCTCGTCGTCGTCCTCGCGGGAGAACACCCGGATGCCGATGACCTTGCCGGACTCGCCGTGCGGCACCTTCAGGGAGGTGTCGCGGACCTCGCGGGCCTTCTCGCCGAAGATCGCGCGCAGCAGCCGCTCCTCCGGGGTCAGCTCGGTCTCACCCTTGGGAGTGACCTTGCCGACCAGGATGTCGCCGTCTCGCACCTCGGCACCGATGCGCACGATGCCGCGCTCGTCCAGGTCCGCCAGCACCTCGTCGGAGACGTTCGGGATGTCCCGGGTGATCTCCTCGGCGCCCAGCTTGGTGTCGCGGGCGTCGATCTCGTGCTCTTCGATGTGGATCGAGGTCAGCACGTCCTCTTCGACGAGGCGGTTGGACAGGATGATGGCGTCCTCGTAGTTGTGACCCTCCCACGGCATGACCGCCACCAGCAGGTTCTTGCCCAGGGCCATCTCACCGTTCTCGGTGCACGGCCCGTCGGCGATTACCTGTCCGGCTTCCACCCGGTCGCCGGCGTCGACGATCGGTGACTGGTTGGCGCAGGTGCCGTGGTTGGACCGGGCGAACTTGCGCATCCGGTAGGTGCGACGGGTGCCGGTGTCGTGCATGACGGTGATGTAGTCGGCCGACACCTCCTCGATGACACCGGCCTCGTCGGCGACGACGACGTCACCGGCGTCGATGGCCGCACGCAACTCCATCCCGGTGCCCACCAACGGCGCCTCGCTACGCACCAGCGGAACCGCCTGGCGCTGCATGTTGGCGCCCATCAGGGCACGGTTGGCGTCGTCGTGCTCGAGGAACGGAATCATGGCCGTGGCCACCGACACCATCTGGCGCGGCGAGACGTCCATGTAGTCCACCTCGGACGACGGCACGTACTCCACCTCGCCCGCCTTCCGGCGGACCAGCACACGCGGCTCGACGAAGCGGCCGTTCTCGTCGATCGGCGAGTTGGCCTGCGCCACGACGTGGCGGTCCTCCTCGTCGGCGGTCAGGTAGTGGATCTCATCCGAGACGACCCCGTCCACCACCTTCCGATAGGGCGTCTCGATGAACCCGAACGGGTTGACCCGCGCGTACACCGACAGCGACCCGATCAGACCGATGTTCGGACCTTCCGGGGTCTCGATCGGGCACATCCGGCCGTAGTGCGACGGGTGCACGTCACGGACCTCCAGGCCGGCCCGCTCACGGGACAGACCACCCGGCCCCAGCGCGGACAGACGCCTCTTGTGCGTCAAACCGGACAGCGGGTTGTTCTGGTCCATGAACTGCGAGAGCTGGCTGGTGCCGAAGAACTCCTTGATCGCGGCGACGACGGGCCGGATGTTGATCAGAGTCTGCGGCGTGATGGCCTCGACGTCCTGGGTGGTCATCCGCTCGCGCACGACGCGCTCCATCCGGGACATGCCGACCCGGATCTGGTTCTGGATCAGCTCACCCACGGTGCGCAACCGGCGGTTGCCGAAGTGGTCGATGTCGTCGGTCTCCACCGGCACCTCGGAGCCGCCGGGCACGGTCATCGTGTGCTGACCCTCGTGCAGACGGACCAGGTACTCGATGGTGGCGACGACGTCTTCCTCGGTCAGCGTCGAGCTGGTGATCGGCTGTCCAGCGTTCAGGCCGAGCTTCTTGTTGACCTTGTAACGGCCGACGCGGGCCAGGTCGTAGCGCTTCTCCTTGAAGAACAGGTTCTCCAGCAGGGTCTGCGCGGACTCCTTGGTCGGCGGTTCGCCCGGACGCAGCTTGCGGTAGATGTCCAGCAGCGCCTCGTCGGTGCCGGCGGTGTTGTCCTTCTCCAGCGTGCCCATCATGATCTCGGAGAAGCCGAACCGCTCGTGGATCTGCTCGTTGGTCCAGCCCAGCGCCTTGAGCAGCACGGTGACGGGCTGGCGACGCTTGCGGTCGATGCGGACACCGACGGTGTCGCGCTTGTCGACGTCGAACTCCAGCCAGGCGCCCCGGCTGGGAATCACCTTGACGCTGTGCAGCAGCTTCTCGGTGGACTTGTCGATGGTCTCGTCGAAGTACACACCCGGCGAACGCACCAACTGGCTGACCACGACACGCTCGGTGCCGTTGATGATGAAGGTGCCCTTCTCGGTCATCATCGGGAAGTCGCCCATGAACACCGTCTGGCTCTTGATCTCACCGGTGTTGTTGTTGATGAACTCGGCGGTGACGAACAGCGGCGCCGCGTACGTCATGTCCTTGTCTTTGCACTCGTCGACCGGCGCCTTGACCTCGTCGAAGCGGGGGTCGGAGAAAGACAGCGACATCGACCCGGAGAAGTCCTCGATCGGCGACAGCTCGTAGAGAACCTCCTCGAGCCCGCCCATCTGGTTGACTTCGCCGCGCTTCGCGGCTGACTCACGCCAGCGCTGCGAGCCGATCAACCACTCGAACGAATCGGTCTGCACATCGAGCAACCCCGGAACCTCGAGCGGTTCGCGCAGCTTGGCGAACGACACCCGGTTGGGCGCTCCGGGTACGGAGCTGTTCGAAGAACTCTGAGAGGGATTTACGTTGCTCTGGCGGAAATCAGCCAAGATGCGTCCTTCCAGCACCTCGTGCGACGACGAGTTTCCCAGGGAGGACGGGTGCCTACCAGGCCTGTTCGCCGCAGATAATTGTCGGTTCGGCTGGCGGACGAACTGTCCGGATCTCACGCACGCAACTAAGTAGCTGAGCCGCAGAGAGGGCTCAGGCTAAGACCACAGTGTCTTCAGCGGCCAAGAGGCGATGGTGAGGTGGGCAGGAAGTAGCCAGCGCAACGTCCAACAGTAGCGCACGACGGAACATTCCTCAAATACCCACGACAAGTAACAGTCCGTGGATACGGCGCTGGCTGGCACCTCGAGGTTCCCGCGAACACATGCTGCCCAACAGATTGACCCGTTTAGGCCTGTGCGTCAAGAGGTGGGCGCGGCAAGTTGTGCAAAGTTACCGGGAAAATTACGTCGAGGACCGCTGGTCAGGGGTTTGGCGAGCGTTTGTGGGCGCACAACGGCACGCCAGAATCCCGCCAAGCAGAATCCAGATCCCGGGTGCGCAGACCGGGCGACTCAGTAGTCGTGCGAGGAGTACTTGTGGGTGCCCTCGAGGTCGTCCAGGATCGCCTCCTGGGCGTTCTTGGGCAACGTGTGCAGCATGGCGCGCACCCGCGCCTGACGACGCGCGACCCCCTTGCGCTCCGGCATGCCGGGCGAGGCCTGGATCTGCGGCGGCACGCCCTCGATGTCCTCGACACCACCGGCGTGCTGGCCGGCATCCAGAGCCGCCTGCTCTTCGGCCATGGTGGCCTCGTCCTTCTCCTCGGACATACCGATCGGCCCGATGCGCCGACCGTTGAGGAACTGACGGACCACCGGCTCGTCGCTGGTCAGCAGCACTTCGCGGGGGCCGAACATGACCAGGTGCTTGCGGAACAACATGCCCATGTTGTCCGGCACGGTGCGGGCGATGTTGATGTTGTGCGTCACGATCAGGATCGTCGCGTCGATCTGGGCGTTGATGTCCATGATCAGCTGGCTGAGGTAGGCGGTACGGACCGGGTCCAGACCCGAGTCGGGCTCGTCGCAGAGAATGATCTGGGGGTCGAGCACCAGGGCTCGGGCCAGGCCGGCACGCTTGCGCATACCACCGGAGATCTCACCGGGGAACTTCTTCTCGTCGCCGCCGAGACCCACCATCGTCAGCTTCTCCATGACGATGTCGCGGATCTCTTTTTCCTTCTTCTTGGTGTGCTCGCGCAACGGGAAGGCGGTGTTGTCGAAGAGGTTCATCGAACCGAACAGCGCGCCGTCCTGGAAGAGCACGCCGAACAGGGTGCGGATTTCGTAGAGTTCCTTCGCCGAGCACTCGATGATGTCGGTGCCGTCGATGAGGATAGAACCCCGTTCCGGGCGCAGCAGGCCGATGAGGGACTTCAGGAATACCGACTTGCCGGTACCCGACGGGCCCAGCAGCACGCTGACCTCGCCGGCCGGGACCGTGAGCGTGACGTCTTCCCAGATCCTCGAGGATCCGAAGGACTTGGTGAGCCCGTTTACCTCGATCGCGACACCCATGGGAAACCCTTCCGTCGACGCGCGTTTCAGCCACCAGCCCCGTGTGGCTTGAGTCACTGTAGCGCACGCCTGGGGCCGCACATCAGGGTTGTATCGATAACAATCCGTGAGGCTGGATCACTCCGAGGGCGCCCAGTTTCCGTGGAAGCCCATCGGAACCCGTTGCGGCAGCTCTACGGTGGCCATCGTCTCGAGAGTCTGGGCGTCGAGCAACAGCAGCAGGCCCGCGTCGCGGTCGCGCCGGCTGCCCAGACCCATCAGGATTCCGTCGTCTTCGGTGGTGGCCGACGGGTTCGGCACGAATGACATCTCGCCGATCAGAACGTCCGGGTCCAACGGGGCTGTTTGGCTGGAGCCGGTCGCGTAGTCGTGCTTGTAGACCTGTGTCGACATCTCGTACGCGCCGCCGGCGAGGTAGCCGCCGTCGACGCCGAGGGTGTAGCCGAACCGGTGCCGGCCGCCCAGCACGGTCTCGTTGATCCGGGGGAACTCCTGGGGACGGTCGTCGCGGCACTCGCTGCTCACCGCGCCAGTGGCCAGGTTGATCGTCCAGCGATCCAGGGTAGGTTTGCTGTCCCCGGGGCCACGCAGGTCGTGGTCGAACATCCGCGAGTAGCGCACCACGTCCAGGATCAGCAGCTCGGTGCCGTCACGATCCTGGCTGTAGGCATTGAGCGGATGGAACACGTAGCACGGCTCGATGTCGAACCACCGGACGTCTTTGGCGCCGCCTTCCCGCGGGAGGACGCCGATGCGCGCCGGATAATCGGCGTTCCAGCGATACGGCATCTTGTGCATGGGCTGCCGGTTCCGGTTGAGCATCGCGGCGATCGGGTTGGGCACCCGAACCCGTCCCAGCAGCGACTGCACCACCAGCCGAGCCGGCGCACTGAGCGTGCGCGGCACGTTGGTGGGCATCACCTGCGCGGCATCGAACGTCACGGGTAGGTCGTAGATGACGACGTACTTGTCGGTCAGGGAGAAGTCGTGCATCATCGGCGACCCGCTGACCTCGATGTCCACCGTGCGACGGGCCCGACCGTCGGTGTCGATCACCGAGTACTGCACGGTGCGCCCGCGGGTGAAGGCATAGGACAGCGCGTGCAGTTCGCCCGTCGCGGGGTCGCGGTGCGGATGAGCGGTGTAGCCGCCGAACACGGTTCCGTCGAAGTCGCACGGCGCTACCGTGTCCAGTTCGTCGGTCAGCTCGTAGTTGGCCCCGCCGCCTTCGACGAGCGCCAGCGTCTTGCCCGCGTGGCTCAGCGCGTTGGTGTTGGGACCCACCGACAACATTCCGGCCCGCGGGTCCAGTCCCGTGGGCGCCGGCTCGCCCAGCGCGGCGCATACGGCAGGTGTCCGCACCCAGCGGTTGCGGTACCAGGCGGCCTTCCCGTCGCGCAGCGCGACGCCGTGCACCATCGCGTCGCCACTGAACCAGTGGTAGACAGCCGGGTTGACCTCGGCGACGGGATTGGGCCCGTTACGTAGATACCGTCCGGTCAGGTGCTCGGGGATGTGCCCGGTGACCTCGAGGTCGGTCACGGTCATTTCGGCGCTTACTGGGGCCAGGAACCCGCTGAGATACGGGTTCCCGGCTTTGGTCGTCTGCATGGCCGTCATGTCTGAGCTCCTATAACATCGTTATTACGCCGTTATCGAGACCGTACGCCGCCGGGGAGGAGATGGCAATATTGTTTGCGAGATGACTTCGACCCAGCGCAGCGTCCGGGACGAGATGCTGCATGCCGCGGTGGAACTGCTCAACGAGCACGGGCCCGACGCACTGCAGACCCGGAAAGTGGCCGGCGCCGCGGGCACGTCGACGATGGCGGTGTACACGCATTTCGGTGGGATGCGCGACTTGATCGCCGCGGTCGCGCAAGAGGGATTACGCCAGTTCGATGCTGCGTTGACGGTGCCTGCGACGGACGACCCGGTAGCCGACCTGATGGCCGTCGGCGCCGCCTACCGGCGGTTCGCGATCGAGCGCCCGCACATGTATCGGCTGATGTTCGGCAGCACCAGCGCCCACGGCATCAATGCGCCGACCGGCAATGTGCTGACGCTCACGATCGCCGAGATCGAGCAGCACGAGCCCAGCTTCGCTCACGTGGTGCGCGCCGTGCACCGATCGATACTGGCCGGCCGGATCACCGCTTGTCCGGCGGACGACGACGCGGCGGTGGTGGCGACGGCCGCCCAGTTCTGGGCGCTCATCCACGGCTTCGTGATGCTCGAACTGGCCGGGTTCTACGGCGACTCGAGCGTCAGCGGCTCGGCGCTGGTTCCGGTGCTGGCCGCGGTGACCACTAATTTGCTTGTCGCTCTTGGCGATTCAGCGGAACAGGTGCACCGGTCGCAGCAGGAGCTCCGAGGCTGAGCAGACGCAAAAGCCCCCAAATCCTTGCGGAAATGGGGGCTTTTGCGTCTGCTCGGCAGAGTTACTTGACGGTGACGCTGGCGCCGGCGGCCTCGAGCTTGGCCTTGGCCTCGTCGGCGGCCTCCTTGGCGACCTTCTCGAGCAGCGGCTTGGGCGCGCCGTCGACCAGGTCCTTGGCCTCCTTGAGGCCCAGGCCGGACACGATCTCGCGGACCACCTTGATGACGCCGATCTTCTTGTCGCCGGCGGCCTCGAGGATCACGTCGAACTCGGTCTGCTCCTCGGCGGCCTCAGCTGCTGCGCCACCACCGGCCGGGCCGGCCGCGGCGACGGCGACCGGGGCGGCCGCGGTGACCTCGAAGGTCTCCTCGAACTTCTTGACGAAGTCGGAGAGCTCCAGCAGGGTCATTTCCTTGAAAGCGTCGAGCAGTTCGTCGCTGGACAGTTTTGCCATGGTTTGGGACCTTCCTGATCTCTTGGGGTTTGTCGGGGTTGGTAGTTGTTATTCGGCTTCGGCAGGTGCCGCGGCGGCTGCCGGGGACTCGGAGTCCTTCTTCTCTTGCAGTGCGGCCAACAGTCGGGCCATCTGCGACGCGGGCGCGTTGAACAACCCGGCGGCCTTGGCGAGGTTGCCCTTCATCGCGCCGGCCAGCTTGGCCAGCAGCACCTCGCGGGATTCCAGGTCGGCGATGCGCTCGACCTCGGCGACGGACAGCGCGTGACCGTCCATGTAACCGCCCTTGATGACCAGCGCCTTGTGCTCCTTGGCGAAGGTCTTCAGCGCCTTGGCGGCGTCGACCGGCTCACCGGTGACGAACGCGATGGCGGTGGGGCCGGCGAACAGTTCGTCGAGCCCTTCGATACCGGCCTCGGACGCGGCCCGCTTGATCAGCGTGTTCTTGGCCACCGCGTAGGTCGCCGACTCGCCCAGCGACCGGCGCAGCTCGGCCAGATTGGCGACGCTCAGGCCGCGGTACTCGGTGATGACGGTTGCGCTCGAACTCTTGAACTGTTCGGCGATGTCGGCGACGGCGGTGGCCTTGTCAGCCCGGGCCATGCATGCCTCCTGATAAGTGTGTGGACTCGGGGTCTCTGCCACCGGCGAAAACAACTGACGCCCCGGCGCAGGATGCGGCCGGGGCGTCTACAGGCGCCGACACACGGGCCGGCGGAAGTGCCTCGTCCTCCTGCGTGGGCCGCCGGGATGTTCCCGGACCTTCAACCGATTGCTCGGTGACCGACGGTCTTCGGTGGATCGGGCACCACCTTAGCGTGGCGTCGTCCGATCAGCCAAAACGGCCGCGTCAGACAGTCAGCCGGACGCGCCAGGCCACCACACCGACCGTCGAGTGCGACATATGCGACAGTCCCGCGGCGTGTCTCGTCGTGGAATTCACACTCGTGGTGGGCTGTGGCGTTATAGCCCGGCGAGCCGGGCCGCTCCGATTAATCCGGCGTCGCCGCCCAACTCGGCCGGGGCCACCTTCAACCCGCGCAGAAAGTCCAGCCCGGTGTGGTCGGCCAGCGCCGCGCGCAGCGGATCGAACAGCAAAGCACCGGATTTGGCCACTCCCCCGCCGATCACGACCAGGTCGAGGTCGCACACGGCGCCCACCGACCCGATCATGGCCGCAAGCGCCCGGGCGCCCCTGGCGAAAGCGGCCAAGGCCACCGCATCCCCCGCCGCGGCGGCGTCGGCCAGTTCCTTCGCGCCGGCTGCCGGGGAAGCCGACCAGCCGTTCTCCCGTGCCCAACGGGTCATCGACGGACCGGATGCGACCGTCTCGACGCACCCGCGACCCCCGCACGCGCATCGTCTGCCGTCCGGCTCGACGGCGACGTGGCCGACGTGACCGGCGTTGCCGGTGCGCCCGTCGTACGGAATGCCGTCGAGCACCAGGCCGCCGCCCACTCCGGTGGACACCACCATGCCGAGCAGAAAACCGGCGCCCCGTCCGGCACCCAGCCAGTGCTCGCCCAGTGCCATGCAGACGCCGTCGCCGCCCAACCGCACGGCAATCCCGGGCAGTGCGTCGCTCACCCGATCGCGCAGCGGGAATCCGCGCCAGGCCGGGATGTTGATCGGGCTGACGGTGCCGGTGGCCAGGTCGACGGGCCCGGCCGACGCGATGCCCACCGCCTCGACCACCCCGCCCGCGGCGCCGACCGCATCGGCGACCATCGCGGCAACCGTATCCCAAACCTGTTCGGCAGCAACATCTTTCGGGGTGGGACGCTTGTCGTTGTACACCAGCAACCCGGGGGCGGCCGGGTCGGCGAGGGCGGCGGCGATCTTGGTGCCGCCGATATCAAGGCAGAGGGTCAGCATCAGTGTCGGTGGGTGTTGTCGGGTTGGCGAGGATCTCCAGGATGCTCGTAGCCGGGCGACAGATGAACCAGCGCCGCCCGGCGCGCGTCCAGCCAGACGCGAAAGGCACGCCTGCGCGCGGCGCCCAGCAGGTGTTCGGTAACGGCCACCCGCACCTGATCCAGAGGTGGGACGGCTGGCGCCGGCACCCGCCAGCCCCGTCCGACCGACCGCGACGGCGCGAACCGCGTCGGGTTGCGCCGGTGGTAGTCGACGACGGCGTCGTCGCTGACCACGACGCCGGCGGTGACGTCGACGAACAATGCGCGTGCCCGCGGGTCAGTCAGCGCCGCGGCCGCGACGCTGCCGATCTCCAGTCGGGCAGTCACGTCGGGCAGGAGTTCGGCTTCGGTCGGGACAGGCACGCCGCTGAGGCCACGCGCGGACGCTTCTGCCTCGACCACCCGCTCGGTCACGATCAGTTGGGTCAGCCAGCGCCGCAGCTGACGGCCCTCGCTGGTGCCGGCGGCCGGTAGCATCGCGGCCCGCGTTCCCCCACGCAGCCGTGCCTCGCGCGCGTCGACTTCGGCCTCTGGAACCGGGGTGCCGGCGACGGTCGCCACCACGTGTGTCGTCACTCTGCGTCGCTCCTCCTCATCGCTGTCGTCACCGTCACCTTGGCCGCGGGTGAATAGATCAGCCGGCCCGCGCAGCCGACCCGGACCAGCGCCCACCACTGTCCGGGGTCCTGCCACGCCGGCGGCGTCACGTCGAAGACGAGTCGGACGGTGCCGTTCGCCGGCAGCGTAGCGCCGAGCGCCGCCGGGCCCATCCACTCCCAGGTCCCCCACGGACTGATCAGGTGTGCTTCGGCGGCGAGGTCGGCGCCGGCGTGGCTGCCGATCGTCACGGCAAGTTGCGTCGCCGCGCCGGCAGCCAGTTCGACGTCGGCCGGACCGTCGACGAGATAGACGAGCTCGCGATCGTCGACTCCGACGGTCACGACGGCGACGTCCTCGACCGCCTGCCGCCATGACGGCGGCACTCCGGTGCCGGTGACCCGCAACTGTGCCCGGATCGGATACCTGCCCGCCGGCGTGTGGGCCGGGATGGTCAGCACGACATCGGTTTCCAGGTGCCCGCCCGGCTCCAGCGAGAACGGCAACTCGGCCGGCTGGGCGGTCCAGCCGTCTGGGCAACGTATTTCGACTTTGCCGCCCAGCACCGCATCGGTGCAGTCGCTGGCCGCGGTCAGACGCAGCACCGGATGGTCGGCGCTGAGCTGCGTCGGATGCAAGTGCGCGACGGCCGGCAGCCCGCCCAGCGGCGCGGGGCCGCGGTTGTGCAGCCAGTACCGGGCATACAGCGGCTGGGCGAGCTCGGCCTGCGGTGCCAACTCGCCTGCCTCGACCGGCACGTCGGGCCTCTCGAGGCGGGCGAGCACGGTCGCGACCTGATAGCCGTGCAGCTGGATCGTCCGGCTGCGACGCTGCGGTTGTTCCAGCAGGTCCGCTTGCCGCAGTGCACGCAGTTCACCCACATCCGAGCCGATCTCGACCCGGGCCGGCGAACCGGTCGCCTCGACCAGCCGCAGCGCGATTTCGTCCGGTACGACGGGATGGGCACTCCCCGAGGTGAGCGGGTTGCCGGCGACCTTGAGCGCACCCAGTTGCACGGAGTCCGCGGGTTCGATCCGCAGCAGCGAGCCGACCGGAGCCAGCGCGCCGTGCCGATCAACCGGGGATACCGCGACCAACGGGTTGGAGAACTGCGCACTGCGTGCCGGCAGCCCCACCCGCCGCCAGTCACCACTCCCGCAGACCAGCGCGTAGTCGAAATCGTGTGTCCAGTGCTGCAATTGGAAGTTGGAGCCGTCCGGTGCGGTGCGGCGCGGATCGTCGATCCAGATCCCCGACGGCCAGCCGGTGCAGGACCGCATCAGGGCGGTGTGCAGGGTGCCTTCGGTGTCGACCGCGAAACTCGGCACGCCGCGGTTGAGGAGCGCGACGGTGTAGTCCTCGAAGGTTCCGGCATCTGAGGGGACCCGCTGGTGCACAAGGATCTCGGCGTCGCCCAGGTCGCGCACCACGGACTTCACGGCGACCGCCAGGCTTGCGTCGTCGCGCCCGTCGATCACCAGAACGGGCAGCGCATCAGCGGCCCGCAGATCGGCGTCGGGCACCCAGACCGCGGCCAACTCCGTCGCCGCCGGCACCCAGACCCGCGCTTTGCCGGTCTTGGCCAGCTGACGATTGAGTTCGGCGGTGTAGGCCGGGTCCGCTTGGGCCAGCACCGATTTCGTGAACGCGTTGCGGTCGGGACCGCCCAGCGCGATCCGCGCGTCGGGCAGGTTGGAGTCGACGTCGAGGTGGCCGTAGCGGGGTCGGTCGGCGCCGCTACAGGTGGCCGTGACGCCGGCGCGGACCAGGGCCACCGTCAGGTCGCGCGCCAGCGGGCCGGAGTCGGCCTCCGAGGGCGTGATCACCTCGGCGACCGACAGCGCCCGCGTTGCGGCACTGTTTTTAAAGCGCACCCGAACCGCCGAGGACAATCCGAACCAGCCGTAGGCCGGGTTGTCCAGCGTCCACAGGTGCTGGGCGGTGTCCACCGAGCGGTCGCCGTCGTGCAGTAGCGCGAATCCGCGCCCGACGACGGCGTCGCCGACCTCGCTGACCGGCGTGGCGCCGGGCACCGGGCACGGCCAGCGCAGGCGCAGCAGCTGGTCTTCGCCGGTGAAGTCGTGGATGGTGGTGCGACAGTCCAGCCGGTCGACGCCGTGCCACAGGGTCAGGGTCTGGGTGTAGCGCAGCAGGGTGCCGATCCGGCCCTGCACGACCAGCCGCTGACCGAGCGGTCCGTCGAAGGCCTGCACGGTCGCGGGAGCTTCCGACGATCCGACCACCGGCCCTTTGGGGAGCAGATGCCACGGGCCCTCGCCTTGGCTGGGGTGCGCCGGATATTCCTCGTAGACGGCCAGCTCGTTGCCGACCCGGCCGTCGGCAATCAGCTCGCGGCCGTGGTGGGTCATCGAATCCACACCGCCGCCGCGCTGCGGGTCCACGGTCACCCGGTAGTGCTCGTTGGCGATTCGCGCACCGGCGACCGGCTGCCAACCCCGCCGCTTGCCACGCCCGGCGACCAGACGATACGTACGCCAGCCAAGTGACGGCACCGCCGCCAGCCAGGTGACCGACCGTCCGTCGTCCGCCACGTGCGCCGGTACCTCAGCGCCTTCGTCGTCCAGCACGCCCGCACAGGGTTCGTCCATTCGGATGGTCACGACGTCCGTGCGTGACTGGGTCAACGGGTTCCAGACCACCACCGAGTCGCGGTCCCGGGCCACCGCGCTGGTGAGCAACCGCAACGAGTTGTCCCGCGCGGCGCGTCCCAGCTCCCACGCGTCTCGCCAACCGGTCAGCAGGTCGAGATACACCTGGTCGGATTCCGAGCCGGTGATCGCGTCATGATGAGCCCCGTACGCCAGCTGCACCCAGGCCTTGGCGAACGCCGCCTGCGGGTATTCGGCGCCGGACAGCAATCCGGCGAACACCGCGAAACGCTCGGCGTCCAAGACCAGGTTCTCCGCGGCGCGGTTGGCCTGTTTGGTGTCGATGAACGACACGTCCTTGCCGGTGTAGATCGGGTTCATGTCCCGGGTCTGCGGCGAGGGCACCGCGTCGCGTTCGGCCAGCTCGGCGCGGACCGCGGCGAAGAACTCGCGCGGCAGTGCGCACACGAACCGCGGCCAGGTGTAGCGGACGGCCCAGTCGCGGTGGATCTCGGTGACCCACTTGTTCGGCGGCGTGTAGTCGGTTCCCACCGGCAGCAGCACATTGCGCGTCAGAGCCACCTTCTTGAGCCGGTCGAACAGCGCATACGTCGCCTCCTCGGCTTCCCCGAGCGTCGTCGCCGAGTCCATCCACCAGCCCGCCGAATAGTGGGCCGGCATGTAGTGGGTGAGCAGTCCCCGCCCGGACGGCGAGATCCATTCGAACTCGCTGGAGAACTGCATGCGCTCCATGCCGTCCTGCCCCGGACCCCACTGATGATGCGGACCCCGGGCCCACGAACTCGAGGTCAGTCCGGCGTCGGCGGCCATACCGGGGAATTGCGGGTCGTGGCCGAAGACGTCGAGCTGCCACGCGGTGGCCGGGTCGGCGCCCAACACGTCGCGCTGAAAACCGATGCCGTGCACCAGGTTTCGGATGGTGGTCTCCGGACTCGTGAGGTTGGTGTTCGGTTCGTTGTAGGTGCCGCCCATCACCTCGACCCGGCCTTCGGCGAAAAACCGGCGCAGGTCGGCGCGGTCCTCGGGACGGGTGTCCCAGTAGGGCTTGAGGTAGTCGACCTCGGCGAGGACGAACTTGTACTCGGGCTCGCGGCGCGCCATCTCCAGATGCGCGTGGACCAGTTCGAAGCCGTTGGTCTGCCGGGCCCGTCCGGGCGGATCCTCCGCCCATTCGCTGGTGTAGGCGCCCTGGGTGTTCCACCACACCGGGTCGTAGTGGAAGTGGCTGATCATGAACATCGTCCAGCCCGGCTCGGCCACCACGAACTCGAACGGCAGGCCCCCCGCCCGGGCCGCGCGCCGTTGTCCGACGACCGGACCATCCACCGTCACCGGAACCTCGACGACCCCGGCACCGGGCCCGACGACCACGTCGCCGCGCAGCCCGTCGCCCTCGATGCGCAGCGTGGTCGGTTCGGTGCAGTGCGCGACGGTCAGCCGCACCAACTGCACCGGGGCGTCCGGCGGCCCGACGAACAGCTCGGTCGATTCCGCCGAAACAACCTGCATGACAGCACCTTACGGCCCCCCGCCGACACGGTGTAGGCGTTCGGCGAGCGCGCGTGCCGGTCTGCCTCGGTCAGCGGACCGAACATGTCCGCTGTGGGTGCCAGACTCGACGGCATGGCAGACCTGACCTCCCAGCTCGCCGACCAACTCGACGTGCATTGGCACACCCAACTGCGCCCCCGCCTGACCGGCTTGACCGACGACGAATACTTCTGGCGGCCGGCGCCCGACTGCTGGACGATCCGCCAGGACGGCGGAATCGACTTCGCCTACCCGCCGCCCGACCCGGCGCCGTTCACGACGATCGCCTGGCGCCTGGCGCACGTGATCGTCGGGGTGTTCGCCATGCGCAACCACAGTCACTTCGGCGCTCCGCCGGCCGACTATCAGAGTTGGCCCTACGCCACCGACGCCGCCACCGCGCTGCGCCAGCTCGACGAGACCTACGCGACCTGGATATCCGGCGTGAGATCGTTGTCCGCGGCAGACCTGAACCGCCCGTGCGGACCGGCCGAAGGCCCCTACGCCGAATATCCGATGCTCGCGCTGGTCCTGCACATCAACCGGGAAGCAATTCATCACGGCGCCGAAATCGCCTTGCTGCGCGACCTCTACGAGCACACCATGCACCAGCACACCAGGGAGGACTGAGCCATGCCCGCACTCGCCGCACCGGTGACCGACGAACGCGACGCCCTGCGTGAATTCGTGGCCTACCACCAGAGCGCCTACTTCGCGGTGTCCTACGGACTCACCGATGAGCAGGCCCGGTCCACGCCGTCGGCCAGCGCACTGTCGGTCGGCGGTCTGATCAAGCACGCCACCGGCATGCAACGCGTGTGGATGGCACGGGTCGCCGCGGCACCTGGTGAGCCCGCAAAAGACACCCGGCCGTTCGAAGTCCGTGCCGAAGAGTTCCAGGCCGAGTACGTGATGGGCGCCGACGAGACATTGGCGGAGCTGCTGAACGCCTTCGCGGAACAGAACGCCGTGACGTTGCGCCTGGTCGAGACGGTCGATCTCGACCTACCCGTCCCGGTGCCGCAGGACGCGCCCTGGTTTCCCAAGGACTTTCCGGCCTGGTCGGTGCGCTGGGTGATCCTGCACATCATCAACGAGTTGGCCCGGCACTCCGGGCACGCCGACATCGTGCGGGAAAGCATCGACGGTGCCACCATGTACGAGCTGATCGCCGGGCTGGAGAACTGGGAACCGCAACCCTGGCTCACGCCGTGGCGCAAGCCTTGAATTGCGCGGCTCTACACCGAGCGTGTAGTCAGTGCGAAATCCGGGCCCGGATTTCGCAGCAGCGGCACGTTCGGCGACCGCGTAACGGCTCGGGAGCGGCGTCACGCAAATTTAGAGTTGACCTCCCCGGTTTGGCACACTGCTGGGATGAGTTCCACAAAGCATCGCGATGTGGCCAAACTCGACCGGGTGCCGTTGCCGGTCGAGGCGGCCCGGGTAGCTGTCACCGGTTGGCAGGTCACCCGCACCGCCGCTCGTGTGGTCACCAAGCTGCCGGCCAAGGGGCCGTGGCAACAGAAAGTCATCAAAGAAATCCCGCAGGCTTTTGCCGACCTGGGTCCCACTTACGTCAAGTTCGGGCAGATCATCGCCTCCAGCCCGGGCGCGTTCGGCGAATCGCTGTCGCGTGAATTCCGCGGACTGCTGGACCGGGTGCCGCCGGCCGACACCGACCAGGTGCACAAGTTGTTCGTCGAGGAGCTCGGCGACGACCCCGCGAACCTGTTCGCCAGCTTCGACGAACAGCCGTTCGCCTCGGCGTCGATAGCCCAGGTGCACTACGCGACGTTGAAGACCGGCGAGGAGGTCGTGGTCAAGATCCAGCGGCCCGGCATCCGCCGTCGGGTCGCCGCCGACCTGCAGATCCTGCAGCGTTTCGCCCAGGCCGTCGAACTCGCCAAGTTGGGCCGGCGGCTCTCCGCGCAGGACGTGGTCGCCGACTTCTCCGACAACCTGGCCGAGGAGCTGGACTTCCGGCTCGAGGCGCAATCGATGGATGCGTGGGTTTCGCATCTGCACACCTCGCCGCTGGGCAAGAACATCCGGGTGCCCCAGGTGCACTGGAACTTGACCAGTCAGCGGGTGCTGACGATGGAACGGGTGCACGGCATCCGCATCGACAACGTCGCCGCCATCCGCAAGGCCGGGTTCGACGGCACCGAACTGGTGAAGGCCCTGCTGTTCAGCCTGTTCGAGGGCGGGCTGCGCCACGGCCTGTTCCACGGCGACCTGCACGCCGGCAACCTTTACGTCGACGACCAGGGCCGCATCGTCTTCTTCGACTTCGGGATCATGGGCCGCATCGACCCGCGCACCCGATGGTTGCTGCGGGAACTGGTGTACGCGTTGCTGGTCAAGAAGGACCACGCCGCGGCGGGCAAGATCGTCGTGCTGATGGGAGCCGTCGGAACGGTCAAACCCGAAGCCCAGGCCGCCAAGGACCTGGAGAAGTTCGCCACCCCGCTCACCATGCAGTCGCTGGGCGACATGTCCTACGCCGACATCGGCCGCCAGTTGTCTACCCTTGCCGACGCCTACGACGTCAAGCTGCCCCGTGAGCTGGTGCTGATCGGAAAGCAGTTCCTCTATGTGGAGCGCTACATGAAGTTGCTGGCGCCCAAATGGCAGATGATGTCCGACCCGCAGCTGACCGGGTATTTCGCCAACTTCATGGTCGAGGTCAGCCGCGAGCATTCCTCCGATCTCGAGGTCTGACCGCATGGAAGTTCGCAGCGGCACCGCGATCTCCGGTGATGTGAAGCTCTACTACGAGGACATGGGCGATGTCGAGCATCCGCCCGTGCTGCTCATCATGGGCCTGGGCGCCCAGATGCTGTTGTGGCGGACCGGGTTCTGTGAGCAACTCGTCGACCAGGGTCTGCGGGTGATCCGCTTCGACAACCGCGACGTCGGCCTGTCCACCAAGACCGGACGGCACAAGTCCGATCAACCGCTGCCGGTCCGGATGGCGCGGTCGTGGCTGGGTCTGCCCAGCCGGGCCGCGTACACGTTGGAGGACATGGCCCAGGACGCCGCGGCCTTGCTGGATCACCTCGACATCGAGCACGCGCACATCGTCGGTGCGTCGATGGGCGGCATGATCGCCCAGGTCTTCGCGGCACGCTTCGCCGAGCGCACCAAGACGCTGGCCATCATCTTCTCCAGCAACAATCAGCGCTTCCTGCCGCCGCCCGCGCCGCGCGCGCTGTTGTCGCTGATCAAGGGTCCCGCGCCGAACTCGCCGCGCGACGTCATCATCGACAACTCGGTGCGGGTCAGCAAGATCATCGGCAGCCCGCGCTACTTGGCGCCCGACGAGGAGCTCCGCGCCGACGCCGCCGAGAGCTACGACCGCAACTACCACCCGTGGGGCATCGCGCAACAATTCAGCGCGATCCTGGGCAGCGGCAGCCTGCAGCACTACAACCGGCGCATCGCCGCCCCGACTGTGGTGATTCACGGCCGGGCCGACAAACTGATGCGCCCCTTCGGGGGACGGGCGATCGCACGCGCGATCGACGGCGCCCGATTGGTGTTAGTCGACGGAATGGGCCATGATTTGCCGAAGCAGTTGTGGGATCGCGTCATCGGTGAACTCACGAGCAATTTCGCTGCAGCCGGCAGGGCGCAGGGCGGATAAATGGTTCCGTTCTCCCTGCTCGGCGCCGCGTGCGACATTGTTACCGTTGGAACAGGAGGTTGTCTGACATGGCCGAATTGAAGCCGTATTACGAAGAGTCCCAGGCGACGTACGACATTTCCGACGACTTCTTCCGGCTATTCCTGGACCCCAACATGGTCTATACCTGCGCGTACTTCGAGCGCGACGACATGACGCTGGAAGAGGCGCAGCTCGCCAAGTTGGATCTGGCCCTGGACAAGCTCAAACTCGAGCCGGGTATGACGTTGCTGGACGTCGGTTGCGGCTGGGGCGGCGCGGTGGTCCGCGCGCTGACGAAGTACGACGTCAACGTCATCGGCATCACCTTGAGCAAGCACCACGCCGCGCTCAGCCAGCAGCGGCTGGCCGCGATACCCACCGAGCGACGCGCCGAGGCACGTCTGCAGGGCTGGGAAGAATTCGACGAGAAGGTGGATCGAATCGTCAGCTTCGAAGCCTTCGACGCGTTCAAGAAGGAACGCTGGCCGGCGTTCTTCGACCGCTCCTACGAGATCATGCCCGACGACGGCCGGATGCTGCTGCACAGCATTTTCACCCACGAGCAGACCTACTGGCGTGACCACGGCATCACCGTGACCATGAGCGATTTGCGGTTCTTCCGATTCCTGGCGACCGAAATCTTCCCCGGCGGGGGCATGTGCGGCGAAGTCGACATCATCGACAACGCCAAGAACAGCGGGTTCTCGGTGGACGAAATTCAATACCTGCAGCCGCATTACGCGCGGACGTTGGACATGTGGGCGGCCAATCTGGAAGCCAATCGCGAGCAGGCAATCGCCGTGCAGTCGCAGGAGGTCTACGACCGCTTCATGCGTTACTTGACCGGCTGCGCGGGCCTTTTCCGCAAGGGCCTTTCCAACGTCGCCCAATACACCCTGATCAAATAGCGCTCTCCCCCACGGCAACCAGGCCGCCGGGCGCACAAATAGGACGTTCTACCTGGTAGGACGGGTTCTCAGTTTAGTGATGCAACGCTGCATCGGATAGCATGCCTCCTGCATGCTCGGGGGGTTTGCAAACGTTTTGCATGCGACCGCGGACCGCGGCGGTCCAGAAAGGCACACAAAAATCATGGCCGAGCAATTGAAGCCGCACTTCGACGACGTGCAGGCACATTACGACTTATCCGACGACTTCTTCCGGCTGTTCCTGGATCCCACCCAGACCTACAGCTGCGCCTACTTCGAGCGCGACGACATGACGCTGGAAGAGGCGCAAATCGCCAAGATCGACCTGGCGCTGGGCAAGCTGGGCCTGCAGCCCGGCATGACGCTGCTGGACGTCGGTTGCGGCTGGGGCGCCACCATGCGCCGCGCGATCGAGAAATACGACGTCAACGTCATCGGGCTGACCCTGTCCAAGAACCAGGCCGCGCACGTGCAGCAGACGTTCGACGAGCTGGCCACCGAGCGCAGCCGGCGGGTGCTGCTGGAGGGCTGGGAACAGTTCGACCAGCCCGTCGACCGGATCGTCTCGATCGGCGCGTTCGAACACTTCGGCCACGACCGCTACGACGACTTCTTCGCGCTGGCCCACAAAGTGCTGCCCGACGACGGCGTGATGCTGCTGCACACGATCACCGCGCTGACCGGACCGCAGATGATCGAGCGCGGCATGCCGCTGACCTTCGAGATGGCCCGGTTCACGAAGTTCATCATGACCGAGATCTTCCCGGGTGGCCGGTTGCCGTCGATCGAGAAGGTCGAAGACCATTCGTCGCGGGCCGGTTTCAAGCTGACCCGCCGTCAGTCGCTGCAGCCGCACTACGCCAGGACCCTGGACACCTGGGCCGCTGCGTTGGAGTCGCGGCGCGACGAGGCCATCGAGATCCAGTCCCAAGAGGTCTACGACCGCTACATGAGGTATCTGACCGGTTGCGCTGACTCGTTCCGCACCGGCTACATCGACGTCAACCAGTTCACGCTGGAGAAGTAGCAGCACCGCGCCACCGTCGGATGAGGCAGCCCGGCAGCTCCTTCTGAAAGGAGCTGTCGGGCATTTCTCAGCGCCCGGCGGTCACGCGATCGTGATCAATACCAGGGGCCTGCGTAGTTTCCGTTCGGTGCGTAGACCAGTTCAGTGTCGTTGCCGACAGGGCAATGGATCACGTTCTTGCTGAAGCACGACTGATTCCAATCCGGATTCTTGTTATCTATCAGCATCCAGTCGCGGGAGACTCTGAGAAGCGGCACCACTTTCCACCCTGACGACACTTTCTGGGAGGTGGTGATGTCAATGACGGGTCTGTCGGAATCGTTGTCAATATAAAGATATTTGCCAGCAAAGTGAACCGTCTTGATATGCAGGTTTTTGACGTCATCGCCGGCGCGGTGGAACACATTACTGTTGGTAGTCAGGTTCAAGACCGTCAAGTAGTCCGCCCCCCATTGCATGAGTAAGTCGTCCCACAGGACCATATTGAACTCGCCGGCAACGTCCTTCATCTTGTTGTCGCGGAAGTCGAAGTAGCCGTACTTGTATGGCCAAGCGGTCCCCACGACGACGACCATCCCGTCGAAGGACATCGGGACACCGCCACTCATGGTCGTGCCGATGTTTTCGCCGACCTTGCTGCCGTCCCTGCCATTGAAAAATTCTTCACCGGCTTCGCGGTCTGCGCGGAATCTGCCGAATCCGGCATAGTTGTGCCAACAGTTGCCGGCGCGGTTGTCAATGGTGCAGGTGAACGTCGTTTTCAGGGTTGCGCCATCGAAGCCGAGTAAGCCGCCTGATGTCTCGGCATAGAATCCATAATTCGACGGAGAGATTGCTCGCACGGTCACGTCTGACGGCCAAGGCGCTGTCTGCGGGGGCGCCGACGTGAAGGGATCGAAAGCGACGATCGAAGTGGATCGCCGTTCTGGAGTCAAACCCTCCGACGGTATCGACAACGTGGTCACATAAAACACCCGAGTATGATCTTCATCGCCGCCGACAGTGCAGCCATATCCCACCAACTTCTGCCCAGCAGGTATCGTGGGCACCGGCAACGCGACGAATTGACCGGCCTTGGGATTGAAAATCTGACCGGATTTATCGAATTTCAAATCGTCGCCAGTAGCGAACCTGTTCTCACACCCGCTGTAAATCGTCCCAGGCCCCACGACGCCGCCGGTTGGAACGCGCAGGGCTTTGGGTGTCGTAGTTGTCGCCGGCGGTGCCGAAGTCACAGCAGGACGGGTCGAAGAAATAGATGTCGAAGACGACCGGGGCGTCGCAGGCTTCCCGCCGCCGCAGGCCGTGGTTCCGCACATCAAAGTGATGCCTACAGTTACGATCACGGCGAGGCGTCGCAGGAAATCGTTCTTAAGCACGGGCTGATCCGGCCTTTCGCGGCGGGGCGCTTATCGGGCTCCCCGATGGTACTGGCGCGGCAGCTGCGGTCTGCTGCGGGTCCGGTGCGTCGGTACCGGTTCGCGCGAAAGCCGCCGAACAGGCTTTCCAAATACGAAGGATGGGCCTGCCCCCGTGTAGGGTGCCGTGGAAGGGCACCTCGCTGGGGGGTGAGCTGTCCCATCGGGAGGACATATGGCGGATACGTACACGCGCGCCGGAAGTCTGCGATCCAATTCAGACGACGTCCAGGCGCACTACGACCTGTCCGACGAGTTCTTCGCGCTGTTCGTCGATCCGACACGCACCTACAGTTGCGCGTACTTCGAGCGCGAGGACATGGACCTGCACCAAGCCCAGCTCGCCAAGATCGACCTGGCGCTGGGCAAGCTTGGGCTAGAGCCAGGCATGACATTGCTGGACGTCGGTTGCGGCTGGGGCCCGGTGTTGAAGCGCGCGCTCGAGAAATTCGACGTCAACGTGATCGGACTCACGCTGTCGAAGAACCAGCACAACTATTGCCAGCAGCTGTTTGACCAGGTCGACACCAACCGCTCACACCGGGTGTTGCTGAGCGACTGGGCCGATTTCGACGAATCGGTGGACCGGATCGTCACCATCGAAGCCGTCGAGCACTTCGGTTTCCACCGCTACGACGACTTCTTCAAGTTCACCTACGAGGCCCTGCCCGACGACGGCGTCATGCTGCTGCACGTGATCACCGGCTTACATCCGCGCGAGATCATGGCGCGCGGCATGCCGTTGACCATGGAGTGGGCGAAGTTCATGAAGTTCATCATCACCGAGATCTTCCCGGGTGGCCGGCTGCCCATGATCGAGAAGGTCGAAGAGCACGCGGCGAAGGTCGGGTTCAACGTGACCCAGATCCAGTCGCTGCAGCTCGATTTCGCCCGGACGCTGGACTTTTGGGGCGAGGCGCTGGAGGCGCACCGCGACGAGGCCATCGCTATCCAGTCGGAGGAGGTCTACGACCGGTACATGAAGTATCTGACCGGTTGTGCCAAGGCGTTTCGCATCGGCTATATCGACTGCAACCACTTCACCCTGGCGAAGTAGACTTTCTGCCAACGACGGGCACCCTCGCGTCATTGATTACCGCCTCGACAAACCATACGGTTGGCATTCCAGCCGAGGCTCGCGCGTGCGCTCATCGCATGAACACGATCCAGGAGAAGAAAGACGAGAATGGCCGAGAACCCGCTTAGCCCGACGAAGACGCGCGAGAGAAACTTTCAGGACATCCAGGCGCACTACGACGTCTCCGACGACTTCTTCGCCCTGTTCCAGGACCCGACCCGCACCTACAGCTGCGCCTACTTCGAGCCGCCGGACATCTCACTCGAGGAAGCTCAGATCGCCAAGGTCGACCTGAACCTGGACCAACTGGACCTCAAGCCGGGCATGACCCTGCTGGACATCGGCTGCGGCTGGGGCACCACGATGAAGCGCGCCGTCGAGAAGTACGACGTCAACGTCGTCGGTCTGACCCTGTCCAAGAACCAGCACGCGCGTTCGCAGCAGGTGCTGGACGCCCTCGACACCGACCGGTCGCGGCGGGTGCTGCTGCACGGCTGGGAAGACTTCAACGAACCCGTCGACCGGATCGTGTCCATCGAGGCTTTCGAGCACTTCGGGCACGAGAATTACGACGACTTCTTCAAGCGGTGCTTCGACATCATGCCCGAGGACGGCCGGATGACGGTGCAGAGCAGCGTGAGCTACCACCCCTACGACATGGCGGCCCGCGGCAAACGCATCACGTTCGAGACGGTGCGGTTCATCAAGTTCATCGTCACCGAGATCTTCCCGGGTGGCAGGCTGCCGTCCACCGAGATGATGGTCGAGCACGGCGAGAAGGCGGGTTTCACTGTCCCCGAGCCTCTTTCGCTGCGTCCGCACTACATCAAGACGCTGCACATCTGGGGGGACACGTTGGAGTCCAACCGCGAGAAGGCCATCGAGGTGACCTCGGTGGAGGTCTACGAGCGGTACATGAAGTATCTGCGCGGCTGCGAACACTACTTCGACGACGAGATGCTCGACGTCAGCCTGGTCACCTACCTGAAGCCGGGCGCGGCCGCCTGACGCGGCGAGCAGACACAGAATCGCATCGCGGACGCGAATATCATGCGATTCTGCGTCTCACTCGAAAATAGAGGTGACCACGGCTGGTGAGTGGC